>CAOJXM010000025.1 GCA_948465625.1 uncultured Clostridium sp.
ATGGCATTTTCGTATGTCGGTATTTATGAGCCCAACGAGCTGCCAACTGCTCCACCCCGCGATGTACAAGTTCTATTATAATGCACTTATTGTGATAAGTCAAGCAAAATCTTAATAAAATCTTAAAAAAATGAAAAAAGGAAAGAAATGAGTATTTGAACATAATAATATTATATTCAAATACTGCTCTATTTATTCCACAAAATCAAAAAGATTTATAAAAAAGCGGTCAAAAATTTCTTTTTTAAATTATCTTCAAACTCATCCCAAGATTTGCTAAATACATGGTTGGCAAAAGCCTCTTTTAATCCACTGATTTGTTTTAAACGAATAATTTCATCTAATTCCATTCCAAGATGTTTGGAAATTTCTTCTTCTGTCCATCCACAAGAAGTTAAATCCAAAACAATTTTGGACATATCTGCAATTTGATGGGTTCCGTCTTGCACGATTGTGACGAATGGTACTTGCCATACGATTACTCAAATTCTTGTCAATCGTAACAATTGGCACTTTTTTTAAATGAAAATATTCTTTAGCACAACGATAACGATGGAAACCATCTACTACTATGTATTGATCGTTTTCTTTATCATAATAAGTAACGATTGGTTGGGTGTAACCATCTTCTTCAATGGAATGTTTTAACAGCTTCATTTCAGGAGGGGCTACTTTATTAGGATTATAGTCATTGGCTACAACCTTATCAATATCAACCATTTTAATATTTAAAACGGGAAATTCAATTTCAACTTCTTCCGTGTTTTCTTCTTCTATTTTTTTATGCTTCATTGTTTATGCTCCTAATTACAACAAAATTTTTGTAGGTTCCTAACCTTGTTATTTTTAAGTTGCAAGCTTTATAACAGTCTTCATAACATAAAGGAACGGTACTTGGTAGCAGTTTAATATCTTTTAGCATTTCTTGTAATAAGACAGTTAAGTCATTCATTTCGTTGGTGTATAAATTTTTGATGATTCTGTCTACTACAGAGCCAAAAGCTAAAATCTTTTTATCTTCTGTCATATTTAAATACCAAACTTTTTCATTATCATCATAAAGTCGATCTTTAGTTTTAGCCTGTACAATACGAGAACCAAAGAATTTTCCCATATAATGATAGAAATTTTCATCTTGATTTGTTATTTTTACAATCACTTTTTCTTCACCTCATTATCAATAAATTTATTCAAATCTTTGTCATCTGTTTTGGTATCTTCGGTTAATAGGTTATCCCATTTATGAATTAAAGTTTTTAGCATAGTTTCATCGGTTTTGGTAGGAGAAAAACAAAGACGCTTCATGTAGAAATCATTTTTCTCTATGGCACGTGCAATTCTTCTCCAAGAAATTACTTTTCTCTGACTTTCTAATTTTTTTTCGCTTTCTTCGGGGATATCACATACATCCGTATCACATTTTTTCTTATACCATATCATAAACTTAATAATTTTTCTGTAATAGTGTAACATCAAATCTTTGTTGTAAATACCAATACTTTCTAGTAGAAATACAGCATATTCTTGCCAACTCATAAAATCAGGTTTACAAGAGGTAATATTTCCAAGGGCACTGGTCCTACAATAGATATTTCCAAAGTTAACACCATTTACACGATTTAGTACTTTTTCCCAAGTTTCATATTCTAAAGCTTTAAACTGATCTAATCCATTTTTTTGGTCGTCTCCATAAGGTTGACAAAGTCTTTGCTCATGAATGGATAAACCATTTTTATACATTAATTCATAAATTTGATTATATTTTAAATCAAATTTACTAACAGCTCCCCAAATATCTTCGGTTCGCCAATCATAGATTGGGTAAAAGTTATATACATCAAGATAATCATATTTGTACTTAATGCGAGTGGTCCATTTTTTCTCTTGAAAAGAGATTTTTTTATCCTGAAATCCTATGGTACGAAAACGATTTAAACTTTCATCTGTTCGAATTCCTACCCCACAAGCGACCAATCCATTATGCTTTTTGTGGTACCAATCAGCAAATTGAATAATAAATTCTTCAAATTCTTCTCCTGGTACAAACCAATCAAATGGGCAATTTTTCATGTTGATGGCATCTTTTGGCATGTCTCTTACCCACAGATGTTTACTTTCTTCTTCCCAACAAATCCATTTTGGCTGTAATACAGATACGGCATTACGTAGTGCCAAAGGAAGGGCAATATGGTAAAAATTACGTAAGTTTGAAAGTTGTTTTAATTCATGAATATGGTTAATAGTAGCTTTGTATTGTGCTTCTAAATCGATATATAAAATATCAAATTTTTTGTTGTGTTTTTGTGCAACCATATTAGCAAGTTGCACCATTACAGAACTGTCTTTTCCACCACTTGCACTAAAATATATATAATCGAAATGCTCGAAAATAAAGTTTAGCCTTTCAAAAGTGGCATCTAAAACATTCTTTTCTAAGTAAATCTTAGGCAAGTCTGTCACCTTCTAACTATAAATAATTTTATCTAAAAATTTAACAGATAATCATAGCGTCTCGATCTGGACCAGTTCCGATAAATTTTATAGGTACACCAACGACTTCTTCGATTCTTTTTAAATATTTTTTTGCATTTTGAGGTAAATCTTCTTTTGTTTGGATGTTAGATAAGTCACCAAAGTTTCCATCAAATTCTTCATAAACAGGTTTGCAATTAGCAATGTAAGTAGTATTGGTAGAAAAATCCATTGAAACTTTCCCTTTATGCTCATAGGCAACACAAAGATTGATTTTGCTTAATTTTCCAATGGTGTCTACATGGTTAATAGCAAGACCAGTAATACCATTGATACGAACTGCATATTTTAAGGCTACTAAATCAAGCCAGCCACATCTTCTAGGACGTTTGGTTGTGGTTCCATATTCATGACCTAGTTCTCGAATGGTATCACCGATTTCATTGCTTTGTTCAGTAAGGAAAGGACCTTCTCCTACTTTAGAAGAATAGGCTTTTAATACACCATAGACTTCTCCAATATCTTTTGCACCAATTCCAGTTCCAGTACAAACACCACCAATGGTTGGATTAGAAGAAGTAACGTAAGGGTAGGTACCAAAATCAATGTCTAATAAGGTGGCTTGGGCACCTTCGCATAAGATGTTTTCGTTGTTTTCTAAACTTTGATGAATCATGTTAATGGTGTCTTTTACATAGGGTGCTAAAATTTTGGCATATTCTTCATATTCTGTAATGATTTTTTCTGCATCTAAGATTGGATAACCAAAGGCTTCAAAAATCTTGTTTTTATTTGCAATGTTAATTTGAGCTAGTTCTCTAAATCTAGGAGTAATAAAATCTTCTACTCGAATACCAGATCTCTCATATTTGTCACAATAAGCAGGACCAATGCCACGTGCAGTTGTTCCGATTTTGTTGTTACCTCTATTTTCTTCTAAAAGTTTGTCTAAATTAATATGATAAGGCATAATGATGTGAGCCTTGTTACTGATATATAAGTTTTTGGTAGAATATCCATTTTCTTCTAAGTTGTTGATTTCTTCTATTAAAACTTTTGGGTCGATTACGACTCCATTACCAATAAGAGCTTTGGTATTAGAATTTAAAATTCCAGAAGGTATTAAATGAAAAGCGAATTTTTTTCCATTTACAGTTATGGTATGGCCAGCGTTGTTACCACCAGAACAGCGAACTGAAACACTAGCATTTTCTGAAAGGTAATCAATGATTTTACCTTTTCCTTCATCACCAAAAAAACTACCTAATACAACATTTACTTTCGACATAAAATCACTCCTAGTTAAATATTTTCGACATGTTAATTATGCTATAAATGTAGAAAAATGTCAATAAGAAGTGGAAGATTAGGTAAATAAATTTAAAATTAACCCCGAAGTAAAATGGAAAGAAGGGGGACTTTTCATATTAAGCAATTCGTGATATAATGTAAAACATGGAAAAAGGAGGAAACATGAAATTAATATCATGGAATGTAAATGGATTAAGAGCCATTTTGAAAAAGGGCTTTGAAGATTTTTTTGAAACCGTAGAAGCAGATATTTTTTGTATTCAAGAAACCAAAATGCAAGAAGGACAAATCGAGGATTTTAAACTAGAAGGTTATACGCAATATTGGAATAGTGCAGTAAAAAAAGGATATTCGGGAACGGCTATTTTTACAAAAGTAAAGCCAATTCAAGCAACTTATGGGATAGGAATTGAGGAACATGACCAAGAAGGCAGAGTGATTACATTAGAATATGAGAATTTTTATATGGTTAATGTATATACCCCAAATTCGAAAAGAGAATTGGAAAGATTAGCATATCGTATGACTTGGGAAGATGAAATGCGAAAGTATTTAATGGGGTTGGATGAGAAAAAGCCAGTTATTTTGTGTGGTGATTTGAATGTAGCACATGAAGAAATTGATTTGAAGAATCCAAAAACCAATCATAGAAGTGCAGGGTTTACAGATGAGGAAAGAGCAAAGATGACAGAATTATTGGAAGCTAATTTTATTGATACGTTTCGAACGATTTATCCAGATAGAATTGCTTATAGTTGGTGGTCATATATGCAAAAAGCAAGAGAAAAAGATATTGGTTGGAGAATTGATTATTTTATTACTTCTAAGAGATGTCAAGATAAAATAAGAGATGCCTATATTTATAAAGAGGTAATGGGAAGTGACCATTGCCCAGTGGGATTAGAAATTGAAATTTAGAAGGAGACTAAGAAAAGATGGAAAAGGAAAGAAGAGTATGGACCAAATGGCTGTATTGGTTTACTTTTGCAGTAGCAGTTATTTTTGTGTATAAAGCATTGGATAACTTTAGTAATATTTTTGATTGGGTAAAGACACTACTTAGTGTATTGATGCCATTTTTAATGGGGATTTTTTTAGCTTATTTATTTTATACCCCTTGTGTGAAGGTGGAAAACAGGTATACAAAGAGTAAAAGTAAGTTTATTAAGAAAAAGGCAAGAATGCTTAGTATTGCAACGGTATATGCTATAGCATTGCTTTTGATTGTTTTGATTATTAACTTTGTGTTGCCTACGATAACAGAAAGTGTAACGGATTTGTTTAGTAATATTGATGAGTATTATAAAATCGCAACAGAAGCAATCAAGCAGTTGCCAGAGGATTCGGTGTTTCATAGTTTAGATGTTCAAAAAATATTTGATATGATTAGCCAAATTAAGATAGAGGAATTTTTGAATTTTGATACGGTTGTTGAGTATGCAAAAGGGGCAATTGGAGTTGCTACTAGCATTTTTGATGCTTTTGTATCGTTGATTGTATCGATTTATATTTTGATGGAAAGAAAAGAAATTTTGAGATTTTTGAGAAAAGCAGCAAGAGCAATTTTAACGCCAAATACTTATGGACATGTAGAAAAATATTTTAGAAGTGGGAATGCAATCTTTTTTAATTTTTTATCGAGTCAACTAATTGATGCTATAGTAGTAGGTGTGATTGTATCAATTGCGATGTTATTGTTGGGCGTAAAGTATGCAGTGTTGTTGGGATTTATTATTGGTATTTCGAATTTAATTCCATATTTTGGAGCTATTATAGGAGTAGGAGTATCGATTTTGATTACGGTTTTTACAGGAGGAATTGGAAAGGCTCTTACCATGGCAATTGTGGTAATTGTGTTACAACAAATTGATGCGAATATTATTAATCCAAAAATAGTAGGAAATTCTTTAAAGATTAGCCCATTGTTGGTTATTTTTGCCGTTACGATTGGTGGTGCTTATTTTGGAATATTGGGAATGTTTTTGGCGGTTCCTGTGTTTACAGTGATTAAGAAAATTGTGGAAGAGTTGATTGAAAATAAGTTGGAGAAGGAGGACGCATAATGAAAAATGTTTTGATTGAATATCCAAAATGTTCTACTTGTAAAAAGGCAAAGAAATTCTTAGAAGATAACAAAATTGAGTTTGTAGAGCGAAATATTGTTACACAAACTCCAACGATTCAAGAGTTGAGAGAGTGGATTTCTAGAAGCGGACAAGAAATTAAGAAGTGGTTTAATACAAGTGGATTAAAGTATAAAGAGTTGAGTTTAAAGGATAAATTGGCAAGGATGACAGATGAGGAGAAAATAGCGTTATTAGCCAGTGACGGAATGCTAATTAAAAGACCATTGTTGGTATCAGATAAGAAGATTTTGATTGGGTTTAAGGAAGATATTTGGAAAGATTTATTAGGATAGGTGAGTGCTGTAGTGAAACGTGAAGAAGTGATTTCTTATATAAAGGAGAAATATAGCGCAAATCCAGAGTATTTGTGGGATGATACACCAGATGCAGCTATTTTTAGACATGCAAAGAATAGGAAATGGTTTGCTTTGGTAATGAAGGTACAAAATGAGGAGTATTTGAATGTAAAGACACAACCAGAGTATTCAGATTTGCTAAGGAGTACTTATGATTATATTATTCCAGCTTATCATATGAATAAGGAACATTGGAATACGATTGTTGTTAGTAGAGAGGTAAATCAAGAGTTGGTGTTTGAGTTAGTTGATCGAAGTTATGAGTTGACGAGGAAGTAGGAGAAGAGATGGGAGAAAAAGAAATATGAATTTAGAGATAACGGATTCAATGTTAAATGATTTTTATGAATGTTTTGAGACTGGTTATGACTTTGAAGTTTTTTTGAAGAAGTTTTTAGAAGATTTGGATTTTACAGATATAACAGTGACGAAAAGAAGTGGAGATAAAGGGATTGATTTAATAGCTTATAAAAGTTCTATTTTGAGTTTAGATATTGATCCAGAAAAGTATATTATTCAGGCTAAAAGATATAAGAATACAGTACCAGTAAAAGAAGTAAGACTATTTAAGGGGACATCTTCCTATGAAAAAAGGATATTTATAACAACCAGTAATTTTTCAAAAGGTGGAATAGAAGAAGCAGAAGATGATGCTTCTAGAAAAATAATTTTAATTACTGGAGAACAAATATTAAGATTTTATATGGATCATCCAGAGAAAGATTACGTTTTTGAATGGAATCCTGTGGTTTCCGCAAAAAAGGTTAGAAAAGTTATAAATAACAATTCTAATAAGAAAGAGAAGATAGGAGAATTTAAAGAAAGTGCTATTTTGAGATTAATTAGTAAAAATGATATTAGAACTAAAATATTACCAATCCCAATAGAAATATTTGAAAGGATAAAACAATATACAAAGTATAGGGTTAGGATACAAGGGGAAGAGAAGGAATTAAATATAAATCATGATAGAAGATATTTCGGTGGTGTTACAGAAGTCTATAGGAAGCAAGGATATATTGATTATCAAGGAGAGGAAAAGAAGAAGTCATATTGGAAATTAGATGAAAAGGAAAAGAAAGTTTTGATTGAATTTGAATAGGAAAGCTATGGTGAGGTTATAATGAAGGAGAAAAATTATGAAATCAGAATATTTAGAATTGTATGGAAAAGAAAGATTAAATAGTGATGTGGTTTCGCTTGCTTTAGAAGGAACAAATGATAATAGGGGGACTTCATATAATACTTTAAAAGAAACAATAAAAGTATATGGAGGACTGATTGCTCCTGTAATTGTAAAAGATAAGGATTTTATTGTTTTAGAGGGAAATAGCAGATTTGTAGAATATAGATTGTAGCAAAGGAAGACTCTATAAAAAGAATAGAAGTATAAGGAAGTATATAGAGACAGTAAATGGGCTAGAAGATAAAATAAAGGAAATGATAAAGAATGATGAATGAAAATATTTCTCAAATAAGATTTGAATTGTCTAGAATTGAGAAAACAATAGGTATGTTATTAAAGAAGTTGGATTAGTAGAAGAGTTACTATAGCAGGAGAGCTTTGGCAGGATGGTTGTTAATTTTTATGGATGGTATAGTAGATAGGAAGAATGGAATTGTAAAAATTGGATAGGTTATGATAAATAGGAGGGCTCATAACCCGAAGGTCGCAGGTTCGAGTTCTGCCCCCGCAACCAACAAAATGCTTAGAGTCGCAAGAGATTGTGGACTCTTATTTTTTTGACTAAAAATTTATTTTCACAAAATTGGGGACAATTTGGGGACAGTCCCTACATTTTTATGCATTAAATAGCATACTTTAGCCTTACTAATTTATATTAAACTTAGAAAATCTTAAAAAAGTAATTTTCGAGAAATTTTGAAAAGAGTTTTTATACGAGCATTTTCTCTAAAACATTACCTGCTTCTTTATTATGAGCTTCAACTGGATGTACATAGAAGTTTAAGGTAGTAGTTATTTGAGCATGCCCTAATCTTGATGCTACAACAGCTACATCTACATTTTTAGATATAAGCAAAGTAGCATTTGTGTGTCGCAAACCATGAAAAGTAATTTTTGGTAAGTTGTTCTTTTCAATAAAAGAACGAAACCAATCTGTAACTGTATCAGGATGCATTGGATTACCATTCCAAGTAACAAATAGCCTATTTGAGTTATTCCATAAGTCGCCACATCTTTCTTTTTCAGCATCGTACCAGATTTTATATTTGTTAAGCATATTTATAACAATATCAGGTATTCCGACTTTTCTAATTGAACTATGTGTCTTTGGATCTTTTACGAAAATGCCTTTTTCAGAAGTGTATTGACTTGCCTTAGTAATATTAACAAAACCTTCCTTAAAATCGATATCTGACCATTCTAAGCCTAATACTTCGCCTCTACGCATACCAGTAAACAATGTTAATATAACAATAGTTTGAAATTTGATTTCTTCATTTTCTAAAGCTTCTAATAATTGTTTACATTGAACATCATCATAGTATTTAATTTGGGGTCTTTCGTGTTTAGGTGGTTTAACTCTATCTGCTGGATTATAAGGTAGTATTTGCCAATATACTGCATTTTGTAGCATTGCATGCAGTAAACGGTGATGCTCTAATATTGTTTTAGAAGATAGACTTTTCATTACAGTCTTTCCATTATGATTTTTACATCTTTTTAGTTGATGCTCTTTTGATAGATAATCGTAAAAATTCATAATGTGAGTTGGTTTAATATTGCATAACTTATAATGACCAAAGTAAGGAATAATTCGTGATTTTAGCATTCCTTTATATCTTTCATAAGTCTTAGGTGCTAATTCTTTTTCACCATAATTTTTGGCCCATAAATCTGTAAATTCTTTAAATGTCATTGAAGAGTTTTGCAAAACAATACCATTTTCAACTTCATAAACAAAGTTCACAAGTTCTTTGTCTGCTTCACGCCTACTATTTGCTTTTATGCTCTTAGTATATCTAATTCTGTTACCATAGCTGTCAAAACCATGTGATACAATTAATCTCCATGAGCATTTGCCTCTCTTTTCAAGATACCCTGCCATTACTTTTTTCACCTCCTTTCAAGTTAGTTCCAATATACTGCAATGTTGTACGGATTAAGAAAATGTAAAAAGCATAGCTTTAACATTTTCTAAAACCTCC
>CAOJXM010000026.1 GCA_948465625.1 uncultured Clostridium sp.
ATCCTTTTAACGTGTATCACAGGATTTAGTGCAAGTGTATTAAGAGCTGTTATTATGAGTTTTCTCATAATAGGAGCAGACTTGTTATATAAAAAAAGTGATACCATCAATACCATCAGTATATCATTATTCATTTTATTAATCGATAATCCTTTTTGCATAAAGGATATTGGATTACTTTTATCCTTTGCAGGAACGATTGGAATTCTCTTCATCCAACCACAAATCAGAAAGCGATTTGATGAGAAAAATAGAGAATTAGCATTAGCAAATCAACTAACTCCACTAGAAAAAATCTACAAAAAGATAGCAGAAATTGCAATGGTATCTATCAGTGCACAAATTTGTATTTTACCAATTACAATGTACTATTTTCATACAATATCACTTACATTCTTAATTTCCAATATTTTAGTAAGCTTTCTAATGGGGCCTATTATCATACTTGGTTTTTTAGTAGCTATTTTGCCACTTCCTCTATTACCACAATTACTAAAGGTATTACTAAGCCTGTTAATGGCAATAGCAAAAACAACGAGCCTTCTTCCACTCTCACAAATTAACATTACTACCCCCAATCTATTCACAATCCTTCTTTATTATTTCACAATCTATCTGTTTTTTGCACATGTGTGGAAAAAGAAGTTAAAGTTATCCACATTTGTGCATAATTTACACCAATATGTGAGTAAAAAAAGAAAAATGTTAATAACAATAGGTATAATTGTGTGTATGATAAGTAGAACTTACACACACATCAAACAAAATGAACTAATCATACACTTTATTGATGTTGGGCAAGGGGATAGTATGTTGATAACAACAGGAAATAACAAAATCTTAATAGATGGGGGTGGAAGTAATAATCAAGATTTTGATGTAGGAGAAAGCATTTTATTACCTTATTTATTAAATCGAAAAGTCAAAACCCTAGACTATATCATCATTTCTCACCTAGATATGGACCATGTGCGGTCGGAATTTTAAGCATTTTAGAAAAGATAAAAGTAAAACAAATCATAATAGGAAAGCATCAAGAAACATCAGAAAATTACACCAAATTAAAAGAAATCGTAAACCGAAAGAAAATAAAAGTTAGGCAAGTAAAAAAGCGGTGATGTATTAAACATTACAAAAAACTTAAAAATTCAAATTTTATGGCCAAAGGAAGAACCCATTCAAGAAAACATCTTAAACAATAACTCCATTGTTGCAAAAGTAACCTATCAAAACTTATCTATGTTATTAACAGGAGATATCGAAGAAATAGCAGAACAACAAATCATACA
This sequence comes from uncultured Clostridium sp., assembly GCA_948465625.1. Lineage (GTDB taxonomy): Bacteria > Bacillota > Clostridia > TANB77 > CAG-508 > CAOJXM01. Next base: position 1,290 of record CAOJXM010000026.1, read on the forward strand.
GGAATACCAAAATTCCAATCAACTAAAAGCAAACCTTTTAAAAATAGCACATCACGGATCGAAGAGTTCGACTACACAGGAATTTTTAGAGCAAGTAAAACCAAAAATTGCTTTGATTGGAGTAGGAGCCAAAAACACCTTTGGGCATCCCAATGAAGGAATAATAGAAAGACTAAACCAGCAAAAATGTAAAATTTATCGAACGGATTTAATGGGAGAAATTACAATAAGGGTTAATACCAAAGGAAAAATTTGGATTAATAAAATGCTGAATTGAGAGTTTGATGATTAAAAATGAAAAGAGAGGAGATTTTTAATATGGATTACAAAATGATAGAAAATGAGTTATTACCAATTTATGAAAACGAAAACAAGGAGAAATTAGTAAATGCAAGAGAATTGCATAGTATTATGAAAATAGGAAGAGACTTTACAAATTGGATAAAAGATAGAATAAAAAAATACAATTTTATTCAAAATGAAGATTATATTTTAACATTCGCCAAAATTGGCGAACGTCAAAATGTAATTAAGCATGAATATTATTTGACAGTAAATATGGCAAAAGAATTAGCAATGATAGAAAATAATGAAATAGGAAGAAAAATTAGAAGATATTTTATTGAAGTAGAAAAAAGATATAAAACAATAGTAGAAACACCTCAAAACATATTTGATTTTATGCGATTAGCAATTGACCAAATTGAAGCAAATGAAAAAGAAATTCAGAAAATTAAGCAATTATCCAAAGATAATGCGAAACAAATCGAAGAAATACAATCTAAAGTAGATGTAGTAATAAAAAAGGAATATTGTATAACTTCAGATATAGCAGAACAACTACAATTATATTCAGAAAGTGGATTGCCACATTCCAATTTAATAGGGGCAATAGCGAGGCAATTAGGATATAAAACTTCGTATAAACATTATTATGAAGATGAATATATAGCAATTGTACCAGATATAAGTAAAGGAAACGATTTTTGGCAAGTATATTATAAGGCAAATGCGGTAAAAGAGATTATCAATTGGTTTAGTGAGAATGTTTGTTATAAAATAAAAATATAGATTAATGTAACTGAGTGTAGAAAAGGAGTTTATGAAGATTATGAGAGAACTCTAATTGAAGTGCCAGATGCAACAGTAATCGAAGTATATGGGATAAAATGTTGATTGTAGATTAAATTCTTTGCAAAAGGGTCTGTTTTAAAAACAGGCTCTTTTCAATGATAAAATAATAGAAAATACAAAAATGTATAAAAATTACAAAATAGGAAACAATATAGAAAAATGGAAACCAAAAGAGAGGGTGGAGTAAGTGAAAAAAACAATGTTCATTCTATTAGGAATTATCCTATTATTAGCAGTATCAATGAGTATAGGCTATTTTATTTATACATTACAATATGCAGAGCAAAACCAACAACAATTAGCAAAGCAAAATACCAACACAGTAAATAACTTAATGCAAAATGAAGAAAGTATTCAAACCAATCAAGAAGAAGAAAAGGTAACACCAAATACACAATTTATTCTACAAAAACACTATGTGCAATGCGGACATACAACAGTAGACTATGAGGAAGTTCCAAGTGAAGTAGTAAACATGACACAAGATGAATTACAAGAAAAATACAAAGAATGGGAGATAGCCAAATTTAGTAAACAAGAAGTAATTTTACGAAAAGAAGAAAGTGGAAACTGTGACCAACACTATGTGCTAAGAGAAAAAGAGGGGTATGTTGCGATTTACTTAGTTAACCAAAATGGAATGGAAAGTTTAAAAGAATTAACAGGAATTGCAACAGAATATTTACCACAGGAAGATATACAAAAATTCAAAGAAGGAATTTGTGTATATGGTTTGCAGGAATTAAATACAATTATAGAAGATTACGAATGATTGGACCATTAGGGACGGTTCTTTTTGGTCCAATTGGAACCAAAAGGGACGCAATTTAAATTAAAAATAAATTGCAAAAAGAAGCAATATATTTGTTCTAAAACAAAACATTGCTTCTTTTATTAATTTTACAATATAAACACTAAGATTTACTACTTTTATCTTCTATCTTCAAATTTTCCTTCTTCAAATAGCCTTGTTGATAAAATGCCCTAAAATACATAACCAAAGAAAAAACAGTTGCAATCAAAGCTAAGTAATAGATATAGCGGTCAAATCCTGGTAATGGAGCCATTGAATACTCTGGGTGGTTAAAAAGTGAAAAATTAAAATAGCGAATAAATAGAGACGCTACAATAGCAATATAAAATAGAACAGTAGCCAATTTCCCATACCATCTACTAGACACAACAAACTCCTTTCCATATAAAAAAGAAGCACCAGAAATCATAAAAAACTCCTTTACAATCACAACAACTAAAATAAACATAGGAATCACATTTTGCAAAGCAAGTACCGTCAAAATAGAAACCTGTGTAATCTTATCTGCCAAAGGATCCATCAGCTTTCCAAAATTCGTTATAAAATTAAACTTTCTTGCGATAAAACCATCTAAAATATCAGTAAGACCAGATAGTGTTAAAAACACAAAGGCAAGAATATAATGTTCTATCAATAAATAATACAAAATAATAGGAACCAGAAAAATTCGAATCACTGTCAAAATATTAGGTACATGTTTAAACATACAAACCTCCTCATATTACATATCCTATATCATACAATTTTATACAAAAAACGTCAAGTGTTTTATCCCCATTAGGGACGGTTCTTTTTGGGGCAAATTGGACCAATTGGGACACTTCTTTAAGATATTCTTAAAATATGAAACAAGAGAGATGCCCTAAAACAAAGGAATATCTCTCTTAAAATACTAATCTACTTTAAATGTTAAATTCTCTTCAAAACAATCTACTTTCACCATATTGCCATTTAATAACTCACCACGTAAAATCATTTCAGATAAAATATCTTCCACATGCTTTTGAATGGCACGTCTTAATGGTCTAGCACCATATTTCTAATCTGTTCCATGTTTTAACAAAAACTCTTTTGCTGTAACAGACACTTCCAAAGCAATATTTTTATCAGCTAAAGCTTTTTTAGTATCCTCTAACATTAAATCCACAATTTGAATCAATTGTTCTTGATTTAAACTATCAAATACTACAATTTCATCAACACGATTTAAAAACTCTGGACGAAAAACATCTTTTAACCCATCCAAAATCTTTGTCTTATCAATGCTAGGCTTATTTCCAAATCCAATCGAATTATTATTCAAATTAGAACCAGCATTCGAAGTCATAATAATAACGGTATTTTCAAAACTAATCGTATTTCCTTGTGAATCGGTTAATCTACCATCATCAAGAACTTGTAATAAAATATTAAAAACATCATGATGAGCTTTTTCAATTTCATCCAATAGAATAATCGAATAAGGATTTCTTTTCACCTTTTCTGTTAATTGACCAGCATCATCATATCCCACATAGCCAGGAGGAGAGCCAATTAACTTAGAAGTCGAATGTCCTTCCATATATTCTGACATATCAATTCGAATAATGGAATCTTCCTTTCCAAACATCTCAAAAGCAAGAGCCTTTGCAAGTTCTGTCTTACCAACACCAGTTGGTCCAACAAAGATAAAAGAAGGTGGGCGTTTCGTACTCTTTAAGCCAGCACGATTTCTTCGAATGGCTCTAGAAACCGCCTCAACAGCTTCTGATTGCCCTACAATTCGCTTATGCAAATTGCCTTCTAGATTTAACAACTTTTGCGTTTCTGCTTCTGTAATCTTTTTAACAGGGATTTTCGTCCAATGCTCAATAACCAAAGCAATATCTTGTACTGTCAACTGCTTTAATTTTAATTTACTAGACAAAATATCAATCTGTTCTTGTAATTGACATTCCTTTGTTTTCAAATCAGCAGCTTTTTGGTAATCCTCTGTAGAATCAGCATCAGCAGCCTCCTCTTTTTGCTCTTGGACAAGTTTTAGCTCTTGCTTTAACAATTCAAGCTGAAATAACTCTTTATTATTCAAATTAATGCGAGAACAAGCTTCATCTAACACATCAATCGCCTTATCTGGTAAGAAGCGGTCATGAATATATTTCTCAGACATAATAACAGTTTGCCTAATCACATCATTTGAAATTTTAACTTTGTGAAAATCCTCATAATACTTCTTAATTCCTACTAAAATACTAATCGCATCATCAATACTTGGTTCCTCTACCACAACAGGTTGAAATCTTCTTTCCAAAGCAGTATCCTTTTCAATATGTTTACGATATTCCTTTAACGTAGTAGTACCAATCAATTGAATCTCTCCATTTGCCAAAGATGGCTTTAGAATATTAGCAGCATTCATGGAACTTTCTGAATCACCTGCTCCCATAATATTATGAATTTCATCAATCACTAAAATAATATTTCCCAAACTTTTGCACTCATCAATAATAGACTTCATTCTTCCTTCAAACTGACCTCTAAACTGCGTACCAGCAACAATAGAAGTCATATCTAGCAAATAAACTTCCTTATCTAACAACTTAGCAGGCACCTTTTTATTTGCAATTTTCAAAGCAAGCCCTTGTGCAATCGCTGTTTTACCAACGCCAGGTTCACCAATCAAACAAGGATTATTTTTGGCACGTCTATTTAAGATTTGTGTAATTCGTTGAATCTCTTTATCTCTTCCAATCACAGCATCCAATTGACCATTTTTCGCTTTTAACGTTAAATTAGTTCCATAAGTATCCAAATACTTCGTCTTTTTTTGTTTTTGTTTCTTTTCTACTTTTACTTTTTTACTAGAACCATTACTGGTACTAGCACTTTCAGAAGTTGTTTTATTAGCATTGTCACCACCAAACACATTGCCTAAAATGGCACCAATTGGGATAGCAGAGCCTGAAACTCCGTCAAAATTCATATCTTTATTATTCAAACTTTCGGTTAAATCATTAAAAATACTTTCAAATTGACTTGCCATATCATCTAAATTAACATTATCCCCCTCTAAAATATTAGCTTGTTGAGACAACACTTCCATTGGATTAATCCCTTTTTCCTTTGCACAATTATAGCAAAAACCTTCTAACGAATTTTTGCCTTCTGCATCTGCTTTATTAATAAAAATAATAGCTGGATTCTTCTTGCATACTGAACATAGCATATATATAAATTCTCCTTATCTTTCTAAATTTGTAATATACATCATACACTAAAAATCGCAAATAGTCAATCAAAACACACAAAAGTTACAAACATTCAAATAGCACTTGAAAAAAATTCACGTTTATGATATATATAAAATGAAAAATTATAGACAAAGAAAGAAGTATTTATGAAAAATATAAAAGACTACAATCTAGAGCAACTAAAAGAAGAATTTATTGCCTTAAAAGAAAAGCCATATCGAGCAGAGCAAGTATTCAAATGGCTTTACACCACCAACATCACAAGCTTTGATGAAATGACCAACCTATCAGTAGAACTAAGGCAAAAACTAAAACAAAACTATCAATTATGTATTTATAACATCATACAAAAACAAGTATCAGCAGATGGTACCAAAAAATATTTATTTGATGTATTAGATGGAAATGCAATCGAAACCGTATTAATGGAATACAAACATGGAAAATCGCTTTGTGTCTCTTCGCAAATTGGCTGTAAAATGGGTTGCAAATTTTGTGCCTCTACTGGAATTCAATTTGTAAGAAACCTTACAGCAGGAGAAATTGTAGAGCAAATCTTAGCCGTTCAAAGAGACGAAGCCGTTAAAATATCCAATGTTGTATTCATGGGAATTGGAGAACCATTAGATAATTATGACAATGTGTTAACTGCAATCAAAATACTAAACAATCAAAAAGGATTAAACATAGGAGCAAGGCATATTAGCCTATCAACCAGTGGATTAGTACCAAAAATCAATCAATTAGCAGAAGAAGACTTACAATGTACCCTATCCATATCACTACATGCCACCACAAACGAAAAAAGAAGTGCTATGATGCCAGTAAACAATGCTTATCCCATTGAAGAATTAATAAAAGCCTGTAAAAATTACATCCAAAAAACCAATCGCCGTATCTCTTTTGAATATGCATTAGCCAAAGACAACAATGATAACCAAGAAGATGCCAAACGATTAGTAAAACTTTTAAAAGGCATGATATGTCATGTAAACTTAATTCCCATCAACAAAATAGAAAATGGAACATTTGTAAAAAGCACAAATGAAAACATTATCAAATTTAGAGATTACTTAAACGAAAATGGGATTGTAGCGACCATAAGAAGAGAATTAGGTTCTGACATAGAAGCAGCATGTGGGCAATTACGTAGAAAGAATCTTTAAAATAGAGGTGAGAGAATGCAAGTTTTTGCAAAAACAGATATTGGAAAAGCGCGAGAAATGAACCAAGACTATTATTACATAGCACCAGAAAATAGCCCACTAAAGCTATACATTTTAGCAGATGGAATGGGAGGCTACAAAGGTGGCGAAGTAGCAAGTAAGCTAGCAACCAATGCTGCCAAAGGCTATATCGAGAGTAATTTTGAGCAAATCGAGCACGACAAAGAAAGTATATTAAAATTAATCAAAAGTGCAATGGAATATGCCAATCTTGTTGTACATGAAAAATCAAAAGAAACAAAAGAATTAGAAGGAATGGGTACTACTTTAGAGGTTTGCTTAATATATAATAATAAGGCATATATTGGCCATGTGGGAGATAGTAGAATCTATCGCATACGAAAAGACATCATAAGAAGATTAACCATTGACCACAGTTATGTAGAAAAATTACTAAAAGACGGAACCATTACCAAAGAAGAAGCAGAACATCACCCAAAGAAAAACATGTTAACCAAAGCATTAGGTTGTGAAGTATATGTGGAACCAGATGCCATGGTAAAAGGATTTCTAAAAGAAGATATCCTAGTAATGTGTTCAGACGGGTTAACCAATTTAGTAAACGAAGAAGCAATCTTTCAAATTGTAAAAAGTAATGTACAAGGAGCAAATCAAAATTTAATTAATGCTGCAAATGAATTAGGTGGCTATGATAATATAACCGTTATTATCATAGGTAACATTTAAGAAGCTAAGGAGAGATGAGTCATGAATTTAGAAGGAAGACTATTAGGAAATAGATATGAGATAATAGAAAAAATAGGAAATGGTGGAATGGCAACGGTATACAAAGCAAAATGTCATGTATTAAATCGATTTGTTGCAGTAAAAGTATTAAGAGATGAATTTACCACAGACGAAGAATTCATCAAACGATTTAATACAGAAGCACAATCAGCAGCAAGCCTTACTCACCCTAATATTGTTTCTGTATATGATGTAGGAAACGAAGGAAATTTATACTACATTGTAATGGAATTAATCAAAGGAAAAACCTTAAAAGAAATCATATTAGAAGAAGGAGCATTATCTTGGAAATGGTGTATCAGAGTAGCCATCCAAATTGCATCTGCTTTAGAAACTGCTCACAAAAACAACATTGTCCATCGTGACATTAAACCACATAACATTATCATTACCGAAGATGGGGTAGCAAAGGTAACAGACTTTGGAATTGCAAAAGCAGTATCCAATTCAACCATAACAGCATTTGGGACAACAATTGGCTCTGTGCATTATTTCTCACCAGAACATGCAAGAGGAGGATTTACAGATGCCAAATCAGATTTATACTCACTAGGTGTTGTTTTATATGAAATGTTAACTGGAAAAGTACCATTTGATGCCGATACTCCAGTATCCATTGCATTAATGCACATGCAAGAAACACCAATAGAACCAATCAAGTTAAATCCAGATATTCCTACTTCTGTAAATAAAATTGTATTAAAAGCTATGCGAAAAGATGGGAACTTACGTTATCAAACAGCAACAGAAATGCTTAGAGACTTAAATTTAGCATTAAAAAATCCAGGTGGAGACTTTGTGGTAATGCGTGATTCCGATAGTGAATTTGAAACACAAAAAATTCCAACCATTAATGGAATTAATTTAAAAGAAGAAAGCACAACCTATAATAGAAGAAAAGAAGACCAAGAAAAAAC
>CAOJXM010000027.1 GCA_948465625.1 uncultured Clostridium sp.
ATTGCAAAGAATTAATGTATTCTTTTATTTTTACAATGGACATATCGGTTAATTCATTAATGTTTTTATCTCCCACTTTTACTGCTAGACTTTCCTTTTTTAACCTTGCGCCATGGCAAATCGGACACTCACTCTCACTCATATACATTTCGTAAAAGTCGCGCATACCTTGTGATTTTGTCTCATTGTATCTTCTTTCTAGTGTTGGGATTACTCCTTCAAATGGTGTTTTAAATTTTCTTACCCCTGTTGCAGAAGCATATTCAAAATCAATTTCTTCTTTTCCTGTTCCATAAAGTATTTTCTCTAAAAATTCTTTTGGTAATTTCTTAATTGGCTTACTAATGTCTACCTTGTAATGTTTCGCAATGCTTTCAAAGTACATTTTGGCCATGGTATCTCCTTTTTTCATGCTACTTGCACCAAATGCTTTTATCCCATCATATAAAGTTTTATCTCTATCTGGCACAATTAAATCTTCATCCATTCGCATCAAATATCCAATTCCTGTACAACTTGGACATGCACCAAATGGATTATTAAATGAAAACATTCTTGGTGATAATTCCTCAAAGCTAATGCCACAATCTGGACAAGCATAATTTTGGCTAAATAGCTTTTCTTCTTGTCCTACTATATCAATCAATACTAAGTTGTTTGCATGTTTTAACGCAATTTCTACAGATTCTGCTAAACGATTTCTAATTTCTTCTTTTACCACTAGCCTATCCACAATAATTTCTACATTGTGTTTTTTCTTTCTGTCAATTTCTAAATCGTCTGTTAATTCTACCGTTTCTCCATCGATTCTAGCGCGTACAAATCCTTCTTTTGAAAAGTCTTGTATTAGTTTGGTAAATTCTCCCTTTTTTCCACGGATAATCGGTGCTAATACTTGTATCTTGCTTCCTTCTTCTAAACTCATGATACTATCTACAATTTGGTCGATTGTTTGCTTTTCGATTTTTTTTCCACAATTTGGACAATATGGTACCCCAATTCTGGCGTACATCAAACGAATATAGTCATAAATTTCGGTAACAGTACCGACAGTCGAACGTGGATTTTTAGAAGTTGTTTTTTGGTCAATGGAAATGGCTGGTGATAACCCTTCTATTAACTCTACTTCTGGCTTTTCCATTAAGCCTAAAAATTGACGTGCATAGGAAGATAAACTTTCTACATACCTTCTTTGTCCTTCTGCATACAAGGTATCAAATGCAAGTGATGATTTACCAGACCCTGAAAGACCTGTAATGACTACTAATTTATCTCTTGGAATTTCTAAATTAATATCTTTTAGATTATGTTCTTTTGCTCCCTTTATGATAATCTTATCATTCATTTTTTATTAAGCCCCCTATTGATGTATTCTCTACATATGGTACTTATTTTATCCTATTATTTTTACTTTGTCAAGATTTTTTGCGAATTTTTGTTTTGTAATGATGGTAAGTACGCTTTTTCCATTTTTTACTTGTTTTTTTCTAAAAACTGTGATAAAATAAGCCATATAAAAGACAAGTTAAAAAGTCCTTATCTGATAGGGACATTTTTATATAGAGCAAATGGAGGTAATCGATATGTTAGATTTAAAATTTGTAAGAGAAAATCCTGACTTAGTAAAGGAAAACATGAAAAAGAAATTTCAAGACCACAAACTACCTTTGGTCGACCAAGTATTAGAATTAGACACCAAAAATCGTGAAGTAAAATTAGCTGGAGATGATTTACGTGCAAGTCGTAATTCCTTAAGTTCTCAAATTGGTATATTAATGAAAAATGGAAAAAAAGAAGAAGCAGAAGTCATCAAAGCAGATGTTAGTGCCATCAACCAAAAATTAATCGAAAACGAAAAATTAGAAAGTGAATATGCTAGTAAAATAAAAGAAATCATGATGAAACTTCCTAATATCATTGACTCTACTGTGCCAATTGGTAAAGACGATAGCCAAAATGTAGAAGTACAAAAATACGGAGACCCTGTTGTTCCTACTTACGAAGTTCCTTATCATGCTGATATCATGGAAAGTTTTTGTGGTATTGATTTAGAGTCTGCTCGTAGAGTAAGTGGAAATGGTTTTTACTACTTATTAGGCGATGTTGCAAGACTTCATTCTGCTGTTTTGACTTATGCTATAGATTTTATGATTGACAAAGGTTTTACTTATTGTATTCCTCCTTTTATGATTCGTTCAGACGTTGTAACTGGTGTTATGAGTTTTGAAGAAATGGATGCTATGATGTATAAAATTGAAGGCGAAGATTTATATTTAATTGGAACCAGTGAGCATTCTATGATTGGTAAATTTAAAGACCAAATTTTGCCAAAAGCAGAACTACCTTACACCATGACTTCATACTCTCCTTGTTTTCGAAAAGAAAAAGGGGCACATGGAATTGAAGAACGTGGTGTTTACCGCATCCATCAATTTGAAAAACAAGAAATGATTGTTGTTTGTGAACCAGAAGATAGCTATAGCTGGTACAATAAAATGTGGTCCTATACGGTAGAATTATTTAGAAGTCTAGACATTCCTGTTCGTACCCTAGAATGTTGCAGTGGTGATTTAGCAGATTTAAAAGCAAAAAGTGTAGATGTTGAGGCATGGAGCCCTCGTCAACAAAAATATTTTGAAGTTGGCAGTTGTTCTAATCTAACCGATGCACAAAGTAGACGTTTGGGGATTCGTGTAAAAGGCGAAAAAGGAAATTACTTTGCCCACACTTTAAACAACACTGTAGTTGCCCCACCTCGTATGCTAATCGCTTTATTAGAAAACAACTATCAAGAAGATGGTAGTATCTTAATTCCAAAAGTTCTACAACCTTATATGGGTGGAACCACAAAATTAGAAAAGAAAAAATAGAAGGAGAAATTATGATTGTAAAGGAACCCAAATTTGAAGTTTCAGCCGTTAGTCCAAAGCAATATCCAAGTAATGGTTTAGCAGAAATCGTATTAGCTGGTAAATCCAATGTAGGAAAATCCTCTTTTGTTAACACCATGATTAACCGAAAAGCTTTAGCTAGAACCAGTAGTGAGCCTGGAAAAACCAGACAAATCAATTTTTATAACATCGACCAAAAATTCTATTTTGTCGACTTACCAGGATATGGTTATAGTAAAATGTCAAAAACAGAACAAGAAAAAGTAGGTAAATTTATAGAAGAATATCTCTTTTCACGCAAAAACATTGCCACCATTCTTTTATTAATCGATATTCGCCATAATCCAGGAGAAAACGACAAATTAATGTATGATTACATTGTCAATACTGGCTTGCCTTTCTTAATCATTGCAACCAAAGCCGATAAAATTGCCATTACCAAGGTAGAAAGTTACCTTACTAACATTCGAAATTGTTTACAAGTTCCTGAAGATATCCTCATCCTTCCTTCTTCTTCTGAAAGGAAAATATACCAAGATGAGATTTGGCAACAAATTGAACAAGTCTTATAAAGATTACAGTTAGGAGGTTTTGTATGAAATTAGAAACAGATAATGAAACATTAGCCGAAAATAAAGTGTTAATATTATACATATTAAGCAAAATGAATCGACCTATTACAAATGATAATCTTTTAAACCTTATTTTAAAAATACGAGATATGAACTACTTCTACTTTAAACAATTTATTGTAGATTTAATCGAAAACCGTTATGTGGTTGACTATGAAAAAAATGGAGAAATTGTATACGAAATTACCAAAAAAGGTAGAGAAACATTAGAACTAACCAATGATTTGCTACCTGGTATTATAAAACTACAAGTTGATAGCAATTTTAAAGAAAATCTACGTTCTTTAGAAGACCAAGCTTCTGTTGTTGCAGAATTCACTCCAAATAGCGAAACTGATTTCATTGTAAAATGCAAAATCGTAGAACATAATACTGTCGTTTTTCAAGTACAAATTTCTGCTAATTCTAGAGAACAAGCAAAACTAATTTGTGAAAATTGGAAGAAAAACTCAGAAAAAATTTATCCAACTATTATTCATATGTTTACTACAGATGAAAATCAAGAACAATAAGTCCTTGATTTTCTCTTTTATTTAATTCCAAAAATTCGGTCTCCTGCATCCCCTAATCCTGGTACTATATATCCAATTTCATTCAAATGGTCATCAATATGTCCACAATAAATGTCTACATCTGGATATTCTTTTTGTAATCTTTCAATTCCTTCTGGAGCTGCAATTAAGCACAAAAACTTAATCTTCTTCACACCATCTTCTTTCATCATTTTAATTGCATCACAGGCAGAACCACCTGTTGCAAGCATTGGGTCAACTAAAATAACTTCTCTATCCTTGATATCTTTTGGCACTTTATAATAATAGCGAACAGGTTCTAATGTCTCTTCATTTCGGTACAATCCAATTACCCCTATTTTTGCATTTGGAACCACTTTGGTAATCCCATTTGACATACCTAATCCTGCTCTTAAAATTGGCACAAATGTATATTTATCCTCATCTAAAAAGTTCCCTTGTGTCTTTCCCATTGGAGTTTCTATTTCTCTTTCATCTAATTTTGCATCTCTTAATGCTTCATAACATAAAAGCATTGCAATTTCCTCTGCTAATTCACGAAATACTTTTGTTCCTGTTTCTATACTTCTTAAAATTGATATTTTGTGTTGTACTAATGGATGGTTTACTTCTACTACACTCATACTATTTCCTCCTACATTTATAATTTATTCACTACTATTTTAACAATAAAGAATCGTCCCAACTGGTCCAAATGGGACCAAAAAGAACCGTCCCTAATGAACCCAAAATGCTCGATATGCTTTATAAGCACAATAGATATCGAATTTGCTTGTTACTTCATATGGTGCATGCATTGATAATACAGGAATACCACAGTCGATTACGTCCATTCCTTTGTTGGCTAATATATAGGCTATGGTTCCTCCGCCTCCTACATCTACTTTTCCTAGTTCTGATACTTGGTATGGTATATTTTCTTTTTCAAAAATACCTCTTACTTCTGCTACATATTCTGCATTGGCATCCGATGCTCCTGATTTTCCCCTTGCTCCTGTATATTTGTTTATGCCAACTCCTTTTCCACAAAAGGCTGCATTGTTTCTTTCTGATACATTAGCATATAATGGGTCTAAACCTGCATCCACATCTGCTGATAGCATTTTAGAATGTCCAAATAATTTTTCTAGCACATTGTATCCATTTTGTTTTGTTTTATTTAATAATTCCGATACAAATAAGTCAAACATATGAGATTCCATTCCAGTGTTTCCCATACTTCCAATTTCTTCTTTATCTGAGAATATGGCTACTGCTGTTTGTGTGGTTTCTTTTACTTCTAATATCGCTCTTAAAGAGGTATAGGCACACACTTTATCATCTTGTCCATAACCTGCTACCATACTTTTGTCAAATCCAAGACTTTTTGCATTGAATGCTGGCACAATTTCTAATTCTGAACTGGTAAAGTCAATTTCTTTCATTCCATATTTTTCATTTAAAATTTGTAATATGTTTTGTTTTACTTTTTCTTTTATCTCCATATCTTTTTGAGGAATACTACCTACTAAAAGTGTTAAGTTTTCTCCATTGATGCCATCTTTTAGTTTTTTATCCATTTGCTCCATAGCTAAATGTGGTAATAAATCGGTTATGGTAAAGATTGGGTCTTGTTCGTCTTCTCCAATACTCACTTTTACCTTTTCTCCATTTGCTTTTACCACTACACCATGAATGGCAAGTGGAATCGCTGTCCATTGGTATTTCTTAATTCCACCATAATAATGTGTTTTTAAATAAGCAAACTCATCTTCTTCATAAAGTGGATTTGGTTTTAAATCCAATCTTGGCGAATCTAAATGAGAACCAATTACACAAATTCCTTTTGCTAATTCTTCTTTTCCTACTACTGCTGCATACACACTTTTTCCACGATTGTTAAAATATACTTTATCGCCTACTTTTATTTCTTCTACTGTTTCAATATCTTTAAACTGATTTTTTTCTAGTACTTCTATTATAAATTCTACTGCTTCTCTTTCTGTTTTTGAATTGTTTAGAAAATACATATACTCTTCTGCAAATTTGAATATATTTTCAATCTCCTTCTCACTGGTATTTTCCCAACCATTTTTCCTTTCGTTTGTTAAACTTTCTTTCATAATATCAATACCCTCCTATACATTAAATCTAAATAACACAATATCGCCATCTTGCATAATATACTCTTTTCCCTCTGAACGTAACAATCCTTTTTCTTTTACTGCATTCATAGAACCTTCTCTTATTAAGTCTTCATAACTTACAATTTCTGCTCGTATAAATCCTCTTTCTATATCAGAGTGAATTTTTCCTGCTGCTTGTGGTGCTTTGGTTCCTTTTTTTATCGTCCAAGCACGTACCTCTGGTTCTCCTGCTGTTAAAAATGACATTAACCCTAATAAATCATAACTTGCTTTGATAACTTTATCTAAACCAGATTCTTCTAATCCTAATGCTTCTAGCATTTCTTTTTTATCCTCTTTTTCTAGACTTGCTAATTCTTCTTCTATTTTTACACAAAGTGGAATAACCGCTGCTTTTTCTGTTTTGGCATATTCTCTTACTGTTTCTACATATGAATCTTTTTCATTGTTTTGTAATTGTTCTTCTGATACATTGGCTATGTATAGTATTGGCTTTAATGTCAATAAATATGCATCTTTTACCATATCTTTTTCTTCTTGATTTAATTCTAATGTTCTAGCTGATTTTCCTTCTTCTAATGTCTTTTTTATTTTTTCAAATAAATCAATTTCTGCTTGAAATTTTTTATCTGCTTTTAATTGTTTTCTTGCTCTGTCCAATCTTTTCTCTACTGCTTCAATATCTGCAAAAATCAACTCCAAATTAATGGTTTCAATATCTCTTAACGGATTTACGTTTCCATCTACATGTACTACATTTGGGTCTTCAAAACATCTTACTACTTCTACAATACTATCTACCTCACGAATGTGTGATAAAAATTTATTTCCTAATCCTTCTCCCTTGCTCGCTCCTTTTACCAATCCTGCTATATCTACAAATTCGATAATGGCATGAGTTGTTTTTTGTGGTTGATACATTTTGGTTAATTCGTCTAATCTTTCATCTGGTACTGGCACCACTCCTACATTTGGCTCAATCGTACAAAATGGATAATTAGCACATTCTGCTCCTGCATTGGTAATAGCATTAAACATGGTACTTTTTCCTACATTGGGAAGTCCTACAATTCCTATTTTCATATTGCTTTATCTCCTTTTTTCTGATTTGCTCTATTATATCAAACAAAATATAAAAAGTCTATAAAAATTTCTTTTAAAAAATATTTGAAAGGGCACCATATGGTGCCCTTGGTTATTGCCCTTCTTAGCTCTGCACTGACTCTGCAAAAGCTTGACAACATTCGAAATCAGTAAATCTAAATATCATCATAACTTCATCTACATAGTCCACTTCCTTTTCCACTTCTCCATTGAAGTTCTTTACCACATTTCTCAAAAACGCAACATGCCGCAACAGTGTTTGCCTGTTCTTACTGCTTAGTAGAAATGTTTTGGTTGGAACCAACTCGATAGTTACATTTTTTTGCATTTTTGTTTCCTCCTGTATTCTCTACTGATTTTTAGCACTCATGGTGCCATACATCTATTTTACCATTTTTATGTCTATTTGTAAAGACCTATTGTAAGTCTTGAAATTGATACCAATTTATGGTATTATAGTAAAGAAAAAATAAACAAAACAGGAGAAAATATATGTTAGAAGTCTTATTCGATACCTTAATGGATGGCATAAAACTATTGCCTTTTTTATTTGTTACCTATTTTATTATGGAATATTTAGAACATAAAACCAGTCAAAAAGCAAAAACGGTTATTACCAAATCTGGTAGATTTGGACCTTTGCTTGGTGGAGCCTTAGGAATTGTTCCACAATGTGGCTTTTCTGCTGCATCTGCTAGCCTTTATGCTGGAAAAATCATAACCTTAGGAACTTTAATTGCTATCTTTTTATCTACTTCAGATGAAATGATACCCATTTTAATTTCAGAAGCTGCTCCTCTTCCTATTATCTTAAAAATTTTACTGGTTAAATTTATCATTGGTGTCATAGCAGGTTTTGTAATTGATTTCATCATAAGAATAATAAAAAAGGAAAAAACTCAAGATAGTCACGCTATTCACGCATTATGCAAACAAGAACATTGTCACTGCGAAAACAGTATTTTAATGTCTTCTATTAAGCATACCCTTAGTATCTTTGTCTTTATCCTTATCATTTCTTTGCTCTTTAATGGAATGATTTACTTCATTGGCGAAGATACTTTAGCAAACTTCGTACAAAACAAACCAATTTTAGGTCCGATGTTTGCTTCCCTTATTGGTTTAATCCCAAACTGTGCCTCTTCTGTCATTCTTACCAAATTATTTTTAAGTAATGTAATTGGAGTTTCTACTATGATAGCAGGATTGTTAACTGGTGCAGGAGCTGGCGTTTTAATCCTATTTCGCGTGAATAAAAATTGGAAAGAAAACTTATCTATCCTATTTATCTTATATAGTATTGGTGTCATTTCTGGAATTTTATTAGAATTAATTGGACTTAGCAATTTTATCTAATTTGCCAAATACGAAAATTTATTGTATAATAAAAGTAGACCAAACTTGAAAGGAGCTAATATTATGCTTAACACAAAGCCAATACCAAATTATGATATCACCAAACGGTATATCCATGGGAAAGGTAAAAGTATTATTAAGCAGATTTCAACAAGTAAAGAGTTATGCGTCATACCTGGAGAGCCTTGCTCCTATATAACATTTGATGCCAATCTTCTCTTGTTAGCTATGACAACAGAAAAAGCACAAGAAGAGGTCATATATGCGGACTATTTCCTCTTACTTAATCATGACAAGGTGTATTATTTTTCTAAAAATACCGCTTGTCGTTATAACCCAAAGAAACAATATGTCCGCTTCTATGACCCATGCAAATCTTGTCAGTTCATTTTTAGATATTAGTTCCATTTACTGCCGTCCAAGGCGGTAAAACAGAAAGAAGAAGAGCAAGAAAGTAATTAACTTCCTGCTCTTCTTCTTTTCTAGGCTTCTCAACTACAATATTTGATGCTATGTTGGGTCTGGTTCTTATTCTAGTTCCAATATCTTCTTTACTCGCTCTATATCTTCTTCTGTTGCCTCTCTTACTCCTTCTAATTCATATGGTATTTTTAATGCT
>CAOJXM010000028.1 GCA_948465625.1 uncultured Clostridium sp.
TAGCATGATGATGATTTGTTTTTTGTATTTTCTGGTTGTTTCCATGGGTTTCCTCCTCTCTTGTTTATTTTAGTTCATTTTATGTTAGACAAGTTGGTTTTAGAACTAGTACATTTACCATTTTATACCATTTTATTGACTTTTACTTGATTTTGATGTAAAATGAGTAAAATGTTTGTTAAAGGAGATTGTGTATGAAGAAGATTAAAGATCCAGTGAGTGGTTTTTCTCATTTGATTGGTGCGGTTTTATCATTGGCTGGTTTGGTTTTATTAATTATTTTTGCAGCTTTGTATGGTGAAGGTGCGTGGGATGTTGTTTCTTTTACGATTTTTGGAACAGGTCTTGTTTTGCTTTATACGTTTAGCTCGTTGTATCATTTGTTAAATGTTGGTTCGACGGCTACTCGTGTTTTTCGCAAGTTTGACCATATTATGATTTATATTTTGATTGCTGCTTCGTATACCCCTATTTGTTTAGGCCCTTTAAGGGGTGCTTGGGGTTGGTCTATTTTTGGTGTAGTATGGGGACTTGCTATTTGTGGCACGATTCTTACTGCTGTTTGGATTAATGCTCCACGCTTACTTACTACTGGTATTTATATTGCAATGGGCTGGGCAGTTGTGATTGCCGTTTATCCTATGATTACTATTTTTAGAAGTTTAGGTGCTCTTTCTTCTTTATGGTGGTTACTGGCTGGTGGTATTTTTTATACGATTGGTGGTTTGATTTATGGTTTAAAGTGGCCACCGATTAAGAGTAAGTATGTGGGCTTTCATGAGATTTTTCATATTTTTGTGTTGCTTGGTAGTTTCTGCCATTTTTGGTTTGTTTTTCGTTATTTATTGTTTATTTAATGTTTTTAGAGGTCGAAGACTTGATTTTTGGGTATTGTGTTTTTACCTAATTCTGGTTTTCGACATTTTTCTGCAATTTTCCTTAAGATTTTCTTATGCTTTTCTTTTCTGCTAAAATGCTTGCTTGCGTAAGGTTTTTTCCCTGTTTTTTGGTTTGACAAATTTGTTTTTTCAGTGTACAATAGTGGTTGATGATTTATGATTACGAAAGGAGTTTTTTTATGGATAATTTGCTACATGTTGGTTTAGACGTTGGTTCTACTACTGTTAAGATTGTAGTTATGGATCATGATTTAAATACGATTTATTCGTCTTATACAAGACATTTTTCAGATACAAAGAATACGGTTTGTCATGTTTTAGAGGATTTGGCAACTCGTTTTGCAGATTCTAGTTTTACGATTGCTCTTACTGGCTCTGGTGCTATGTCTGCTGCTAATTTTTTGGAACTACCTTTTATTCAAGAGGTGGTTGCTTGTAAACGTTCGGTGGAAAAGTATATTCCACAAACAGATGTGGTGATTGAGTTAGGTGGAGAGGATGCTAAGATTATTTATTTCGACAAGTCGATTGAGCAACGTATGAATGGTACTTGTGCAGGTGGTACTGGTGCTTTTATTGACCAGATGGCTTCTTTGTTGCATACGGATACGGCTGGATTAAATGAGCTTGCTAAGAGTTATCATACGATTTATCCGATTGCTTCTCGTTGTGGCGTTTTTGCCAAAACTGATGTGCAACCTTTGTTAAATGAAGGGGCTGCTAAAGAGGATATTGCTGCTTCTATTTTTCAAGCGGTTGTAAATCAAACGATTAGTGGTCTTGCTTGTGGTAGGCCAATTCGTGGTAATGTGGCGTTTTTGGGTGGTCCTCTTAATTATTTGTCTGAACTTAGAAATCGTTTTATTGAGACTCTGCATTTGACTTCTGATACTACGATTGTTGCTCCTGATGCTCATTTGCTTGTTGCCAAAGGGGCTGCTTTGGATTCGGTAGGTGTTTCTTGTATTAGTGTAGAAAAGTTGAAGAGTAAGATTGAGGTTTTAAGGGTATCTCAAGATCATACTTCTATCCCGCTAAAACCTTTGTTTACGATTGATGCAGAGTATGATGATTTTAAGAAAAGACATGATTCTGCTAAGGTGAAACGTGCTTCTTTAGATGGTTTTAAAGGAGATTGTTTTGTTGGAATTGATGCTGGTTCTACTACTACAAAGTTGGTTTTGGTTGACCGTGAAGGGGCTCTTTTGTATTCTTTGTATGGTGGCAATGAGGGAAATCCTTTGACCAGTGTTATGGGGATGTTAAAGAAGTTGTATGCTGTTTTACCAAAGGAGGCTGTGATTCGCTACAGTGGTGTGACTGGGTATGGTGAAAAGTTGATTCAAACTGCTTTGAATGTAGATTTGAATGAGATTGAGACGATTGCTCATTATACGGCTGCTAAGGAGTTTATGCCTAATGTTACCAGTATTGTAGATATTGGTGGACAGGATATGAAGTATATTAAGATTAAGAATGGCGTGATTGATAATATTATGTTAAATGAGGCTTGTTCTTCTGGCTGTGGCTCTTTTATTGAGACTTTTGCTAAGAGTTTGAATTTGTCGATTGAGGAGTTTGTAAAAGAGGCTTTGGATGCAAGACGTCCTGTTGATTTGGGCTCTCGTTGTACGGTTTTTATGAATTCGAAGATTAAGCAAGCACAAAAAGAGGGGTATTCGGTTGGCGATATTTCTTCTGGTCTTTCTTATTCGGTTATTAAGAATGCGATTCAAAAGGTTATGAAGGTTAGAGATACTAAGACTTTGGGTTCTCATATTGTGGTTCAAGGTGGTACTTTTTATAATGATGCGGTTCTTCGTGCTTTTGAGTTGATTGTTGGTAAGAATGTGGTAAGGCCTGATATTTCTGGCTTGATGGGCGCTTATGGCGTGGCTCTTTTGGCTAAGGAACAGTATGAGGCTAATTTTGATATGGATTATGTTTCTAAGCTTGCTCCTTTAGAGGCTTTGGAAAGTTTGGATATTAAGGTATCTCATGCTAGATGTAATTTGTGTGAAAATCATTGTCTTTTGACGATTAATCAGTTTAGTAATGGTAAGAAACATATTTCTGGTAATCGCTGTGAACGTGGTGCTGGTATTGTTTCTGGTAATGTTAATTTGCCGAATTTGATGAAGTATAAGTTTGAACGTGTTTTTGGCTATACTCCATTGTCTGTAGATGAGGCATAGCGTGGAACGATTGGAATTCCTAGGGTTTTGAATATGTATGAGGATTTTCCTTTTTGGTTTACTTTTTTTACAAATCTTGGCTTTCGTGTGGTGTTGTCGGAAAAGAGTAATCGTAAGACTTATGAAAAGGGTATGGAGTCTATGCCTTCTGAGTCTGTTTGCTACCCTGCTAAACTTGCTCATGGACATATGATTAGTTTGCTTGAGGCAGGAGTGAAAACGATTTTTTATCCTTGTATTCCTTATTCAAGGAAGGAGTATGAGAAGGCAGATAATCATTATAATTGTCCAATTGTTATTTCGTATTCTGAGGTTTTGAAGAATAATGTGGAGGAGTTAAAGTGTGATACTATTAAGTTTATGAATCCATTTTTACCGTTTGAACCTAAGAGTTTGGTTAAGAGAATTTTAGAATTGGATGAGTTTAGAGAGTATGATTTTAATAAAAAAGAGCTGATGGAAGCTGCTTTAAAGGCAGAAGCTGAGTATCAACATTTTAGAGAGGATGTTCATCAAAAGGGACAAGAGGCTTTGGATTATATGGAGAAAAATCAGCTAAAAGGAATTGTTCTTGCTGGTCGCCCTTATCATGTTGACCCGGAGATTAATCATGGTATTGATACTTTGATTACGAGTCTTGGTTTGTGTGTTTTAACAGAGGATTCGATTGCTAATTTAGCTCAAGCGAAACGCCCTTTAAGGGTTGTGGATCAATGGATGTTTCATGCTAGATTGTATGCAGCTGCTGAGTTTGTTGGACACCATGCTAATTTGGAGTTGGTTCAACTTAATTCTTTTGGCTGTGGCGTGGATGCTGTTACAACTGACCAAGTAGAAGAGATTTTGTCTAGTTTTGAGAAGATGTATACTTTGATTAAGATTGATGAGGTTAATAATTTGGGTGCTGTACGTATTCGTATTCGCTCTTTGCTTGCTAGTATGGAGAAACGTTTGGCTGTTGCGAATGCTTCTTCTGATTGTTCTACTTCTGATTGTGCAACTTGTTCTAAAGCTTGCGGAAAAGGAAATTACGGAATTGATAAGATTGCTTTTACGAAGGAGATGAGGAAGGATTATACGATTTTAATTCCTCAAATGGCACCAATTCATTTTGAGTTATTGGAGAGTGCCGTTGCTTCTTGTGGCTATAAGGTTAAGTTGCTAAGGGAGTGTACTGCTCATACGGTTGAAGTTGGCTTAAAGTATGTGAATAATGATGCTTGTTATCCTTCTATTTTGACAACTGGTCAAATGATTGAGGCTTTGGAGTCTGGTGAGTATGATGTGAATAAGACGGCTCTTATTATGTCTCAAACTGGTGGTGGTTGTAGGGCAACTAATTATATTGGTTTTATCCGCAAGGCTTTGAAGGATGCTGGCTTCCCACAAGTTCCTGTAATTTCGTTTAATTTGGTGGGAATGGAGAAGAATTCTGGCTTTAAGTTGACTATTCCTTTGTTGGAGAAGTTGTTACGTGCTGTGGTTTATGGAGATTTGTTACAAAAAATGCTTACGAAGAATCGTGTTTATGAAGTAAATCAGGGTGAAACTCAAAAGTTGTATATGACTTGGCTTAAGAAATGTAAAAAGATTGTTGCTGATGGTTCTAACAAGGAGTTTAAGCAAGGTATTTATGATATGGTAAATGATTTTGAGAAGATTGAGTTGGAGACTTCGATTCAGAAGCCAAAGGTTGGTATTGTAGGAGAGGTTTTGATTAAGTATCATCCTTTTGGAAATAATTTTGTAGCAGATGTTTTGGAAAAGGAAGGTGCCGAGGTTATTTTACCAGATTTTATGGGATTTGTTAAGTTTATGGCAACTCATAAGATTACGTTTAATCATCTTTTGAAGGTGGATAAGGCTAAGGCTAAGATTTCTAAAATTGCAATTAATTTGGTGGATATTTTTGAGAAGGATTTGAAGATTGCTCTTGCTTCTTCTAAAAAGGGTTATATGCCTCCTTGTGATATTTGGCATTTGGAGGAACAGGTAAAGGATGTATTGTCGATTGGTAATCAGACAGGTGAAGGTTGGTTTTTGACTGCTGAGATGATTGAATATATGGAAAATGGTATTTCGAATATTGTTTGTGTGCAACCTTTTGCTTGTTTACCAAATCATGTTGTTGGTAAGGGAGTTATTAAAACAATTCGCAATAAGTATCCAGATGCTAATATTTCTCCTGTTGATTACGATCCTGGTGCAAGTGAGGCAAATCAGACGAATCGTATTAAGCTTTTGATGAGTGTAGCAAAGGATAATTTGAATTTGAAAGAGAAGCAAAAAAAGGCAATTGCAGATGAAAATGCTTCACATAGTGAGGAACCTTCTGTTTCTGTTTAAACGAATAGGAGAACCGATGAAACGGTTCTCCTATTCGTTATCTTGTTTCTTCTTGGAAGTATTTTTCTTTTATTTGTTGTATTTTTTGTTGTAATCTTTTTTGATAGTTCGCATCAGTTGCTTCTTGTTTTAGTGTACTAATGGTATCATAGTCTGATGAGTTTTTCTCAATTTGTTGTTGCATTTCATTGGTTGGAATTTCTCCCAAACCTGCTATGATATCTTGCTTTGGTAATTTTACAGCTTGCATAAATCGAGTAAATATGTTTCTTATTTGTTTGATTTGATTTGGTAAAGCTGCTTGTATTTTTTCTATTTGCTGTATTCTTTCTTGTCTTTTTTCTGGGCTTGGTAGACTTTGTAAATCATCTTGTTCTTTTTTTAATGGGCCATGCTCTGGACCTGGCAAAAAGGTTCGTCTGGTTATGATTTGTTGTATTTTTGCTTGTATTTCTTCTTGTGTTGGTAAGTTTTTTAAATATTCTTGCTCACTTTTTAGTTGTGCTTGTGCATGGATTGCTCTATTGTATTTGGTGTCTAGAAATAGTGCATAATATTGTTGTTTGTTTTTGGCTTCTAAGATACATAATTCTTCTAATGTTGGTATGATTTCATTTTCTATCCATTGTCCTTTATGAGTTTGCTTTATGTTGTTATAGTATTCATATCCAGAATTTCCACTCCATCTTCCATTTATATAGATAGCTGAACCTGGTAAATTTTTGACTGCCCCTGATATGAGTTTCTTGTTTTTTAAGTCTGTTATTTTGCTTTGTACTACTTGCTCAATTTCTGTACTGTCTGGTGTTATTTTGTTGTAAAAGTAAGTTTGTTTTTCTTTTGGATCATTCAAATGAATAAATCGATATAATTGTACTACTAGTTTATTAATTTGTTGTAAGGTGTATTCTACCTTATATAGATTGGTATCTAGTTTAGTCATATCGACTTTTTCCATTTCGATTGCTTTTTGTAGTATTAGATATTCTATTACCTCATCTTTGGCATCCATTCCATAAAAGAAATTTTTTCTAAAGTTTTCTTTTGCTAATTCAACATCCATTTACTTGTCCCCCATCAAATAATTTTACGCATCTTTTTTCTTTTTATTCTATTTCTTTTAATACTGCTTGCTTTAGTTCTTCTAATTTATTATTTGATTGTTCATTTGTTTGTGCTTTGATTCCCATGTAGAATTTTATTTTAGGTTCGGTTCCAGATGGACGTACACAACACCATCCATTGTCTTCTAAGTCATAATATAGTACGTTTGATTTTGGTAGATTGATGGTTGTTGTTTCTTTTGTTAATAGGTTTTTGCTTTGGCTTGTGTGATAGTCTTTTGCTTGTATGATTTTATAGGTTCCAAATTGGGTTGGTACATTTTTTCTTAGTTTTTCTAAAATTGCTTGTATTTTTTCTGCTCCTTCTGCTCCTTCCATTGTTAAGGATACGATGCCTTCTTTGTAATAACCATATTTTTCATATAGGTTTATCATTTGATCCCATAGGGTTAATCCTTGTTTTTTATAAAATGCTGCTGCCTCACACAGTAACATAACTGCTACTATGGCGTCTTTGTCTCTTGCATGGGTTCCTACTAAACAACCATAACTTTCTTCAAATCCAAATACGTATTCTTTTTCTTTGCTTTCTTCGAATTTTTTGATTTGCTCTCCAATGTATTTGAAACCAGTTAGTACATTAATTAATTCTAATTTATATTCTTTTGCTATGGCATCTGCCATGTTGGTTGATACGATTGATTTGATTAAGGTTCCATTGTTTGGTAAGGTTCCTTTTTCTTGTTTTTGTGATAAGATGTATTCTGCTATTATCATGGCTGACATGTTTCCTGTAAAACTCATGTATTCTCCTGTTTTACTGTCTTTTGCATAGACTCCTAATCGGTCAGCATCTGGATCGGTTGCTAATACGATATCTGCATTTTCTTTTTTAGCAAGTTTTAGTGCTAATTCAAATGCTTCTTCTGCTTCTGGATTGGGATAACTTACGGTTGGAAAGTTTCCATCTGGTTTTTCTTGTTCTGGTACAATGTATACTTGCTCAAATCCAATTTCTTTTAATATGGTTTGTACTGGTATGTTTCCTGTTCCATGTAGTGGTGTGTAGACGATTTTGATGTTTTTTTGTTGTTCTTTTATGATTTCTGGATGAATGACTTGCTTCTTTAATGCTTGTATGTATTTTTCATCTATTTCTTTTCCAATGATATGGTACAGTCCTTGTTTCATTGCTTGTTCTTTTTCTATTTTTTTTATGTTTGAGTAGTCTTCTACTTTTTTTACTTCTTCTATGATTTCTTTGTCTTTTGGTGCTACTATTTGTGCTCCATCTTCCCAATATACTTTGTATCCATTATATTCTGGTGGATTATGACTTGCTGTAATCATAATTCCTGCTGTTGCACCTAATTCTCTTACGGCAAAGGATAGTTCTGGTACTGGCCTTAAGCTTTCAAATACATGGGTTTTGATTCCATTTGCATTTAAACATAAGGCGGTTTGTTCACTAAATTCTTTTGACATATTTCGCGAGTCATAGGCTATGGCTACTCCTTTTTCTTGTGCATTTTGTTTTATGATGTAATTGGCTAATCCTTGGGTTGCTTTGGTTACGGTATATTGGTTCATTCGATTGGTTCCTATTCCAATGACGCCTCTTAATCCTGCTGTTCCAAATTCTAGTTCTTTATAAAATCTATCTTTTATTTCTTCTTCGTTATTTTTGATTTTTTCTAATTCTTTTTTGTCTTTTTCCTCTAGCATTGGGTTTTTACACCATTCTTCATATCTTGTTTTATATTCCATTTTTTTTCCTCCTATCTCTATGGTGATTTTACTATAGATTTAAAAAAATATCAACAATCTTTCTACGGATTCTTGATATTTTATATTTTTATTTTTTTCTATTTCTAATAAAGTTTAAGTATAGTTGTTTTGCTGTTTCTGGGCTGTCTACTCCTTCTGCATTTTTGACTGGTGCAAATTCTTCTTCTCTTTTTACTCTCATGATTGCCATGTCTTCTAGTCTTTCGAATGCATCAAAGATGAAGGCTTCGAATTTATAGGCGTTTGGCTCAGTTGGTTCGATTAGATTTCCATTTTCATCTATGTATTTGGCTTTTTTGAAGGCACTATGGTATGGTAATTTGTTGGTTGCAATTTCTTCTAATGCTTTGATGTTAAATAGATTGCATAAGATGTGTGATTCTCCATATAATAATTCGCCTTGGTTGTCTACTGCTTCTGCCATTTCGTCTGTTATTTCGGTATATTCGATTACGTTTGGCTTTTTATTTCTTCTACAGAATACGCCTACTCTTTCTTTTGGATTGTTTTTTACAACTGATTTTCCAGCTGCTAAACAGTTTCTTTCTAAGGCTAATCCAGTTAATAGTGGATCTACCATTTTTGCTAATATATTGTCTACTCCTGCTATGAATACCCATTTGATGCCTCTTGTTTTCATGTCTTGTAGGACTCCACTTTTTCTCATTGCCTCAAAGATTCCTCCATGTCCATCTGCTGCTTCTTTTACTTTTCCAGTTTAATCTACTAATATTTTTCCGTCTTTTACTACCATTGGTAGTTCTCATTTGATAAAGA
>CAOJXM010000029.1 GCA_948465625.1 uncultured Clostridium sp.
ATCATTACAGAGATTTCCGTCTGAGAAAATGTTGTTAATGTTTTCATATGTTTATATAAATCTTCTATCTGTACTTCTTTATATCCCTTTTCCCAAAGAAATTCTTCAAAGTCCATTGAATACATTTCATAATCTTCTTTGTTTCCTACACTATTAGACTCTATTTCTTTGTAATTTATTCCCATTAAAGAGCCAGAACAAATGACATCGTATCTTCCATCTTGTCGAAATGATTTAAGAGAGGTAGCACAATTGATACAATCTTGTATTTCATCAAAAAATATTAATGTTTCTTGTGGGATAAATTCTAGTTCTGGATTTTTTAATGAAATGTTTTTTAATATGGTATCTACTTCAAATCCATCATCAAATATGTCTTTATATTGTTTTTGGAGTACAAAATTGATATAAATTGTGTTCTTATAATTATTTTGTGCAAAGTGTTTAATGGATTCTGTTTTACCAATTTGTCTCGCCCCTTTTACAATCAATGGTTTTCTATTAGAATCTTTTTTCCATTCTATTAAAAATGAATCGATTTTTCTTTTTAATAATTCCATAATTTTATCCTCCTGTTATTATTATATCACAAAATTCCATATGTTTTCAATTGTTTTATCACGAAATTCCGATTGTTTTTATGATTTTTATCACAAAATTCCTATTTTGATTCTATAAAGTGATATTCCTTTTAATGCTTGTGGTACCTAATCTTTTATCTTAATTCCACTTTTGATATTTGAAATTTTTAAACATTTAACAACCAATATGGGATATAGTACAAATCTTCTTCTTTTTTATAGATATCCTTTGTAATCATAATGCCATAGGTGGTCTTGCCCATTTTATTCTCTTTATTTTTTTGTATGAACTTTTTAATTGCTTTTGTATCACTAGCTTCTATCTGATTGGTGTACTTTACTTCAATTGGTATGATATCATTTTTTCGATCTAAAATAATATCAATTTCTTCTTTTTCTGTATTCCTATAGTAATATTGGTTATAATTTTCTTTTTCACAAAGTAGGCGAATGTCAAAGTCAACCATTGTTTCTACAATATGCCCCTCTTCATTTGAATTGATTTGCTTTTTCTTTAAAAGGCTGTTTTGAATTCCATTATCTAAAATACTCAATTTTTTATTGCTTCTTATGGTTTTTCCCACATTGGTAGAATAATTCTCTAAAACATTGATGAGAAAAGCCTGTTTTAAATAGCCAAGATATGTGATTAATGTTACAGTATCAATTCCGAAATTTCCTGTCATTCCACTATAGGAAAATGTTTGCGAAGGATTGCTTGCAATGTAATACATTAGTTTTTCTAAAATTTGTGGACTTTTTATACTATACATTGCCAATATGTCCTTATAAATGCCTCGTGTTATAATATCCTCTGTTAAACTTTTTTGCCATACCTCTATGTCTCGTTTTTCAAAATATTCTGGATAGCCTCCTACTAAAATATATTCTTTTAGTATCTTTTTGCTATTTCTTTTCACTTCCTCCTGATGATAAAAGTTTTCTAATGCTTTAAAACTTTTATCAGGATTGTCAAAATCAAATTTTGGCAATACAATATCTTCTTGTTTGGATACGTAGGTTCTGTGAAAATTTAAGAATTGGCAAAAAGTGAGTGGTAATACATAAATATTTTCAATTCTTCCTAATAACGATTCATTGGCATCCTTGAATAAATGTAAAGAGGAAGAACCTGTAATAATGAATTTTATGTTGTACTTCCTATCAAAATATATTTTTAAAAAGTTTTGCCAATTTTTGATAAAGTGAATTTCATCAATAAAGATATACACTTTTGAAGTGATTTTTGTAATACTTTCTTCTAATATCTCGTTAAAATATACTTCTAATACATTGGATAATTTGTCATCTTCGTGGAAAAATAGGCTTGGATCGTCTCCACTAAAAAATAGTATTCTTTTTGGCTCTATTTTTTCCTCCTTTAATAAGTGGTTTATGGTTTGATAAAGCAAAGTTGATTTCCCTACTCGTCTTGGTCCGATTATGCTTAGTATTCTCTTTTCGTTTAATTTGCTCATAATTGTATTGAATTCTACTCTCTCTTTTCCTAATAAAAATTGAGCATTTATTTCTTCGTTTTGCCACCATATATTACTTAATATTAAACTTTCTTTGATATCCATATTTTCTCACCTTCTATTTCTATTTTATTCTTTTTTTATTTTATTATACCATTTTTGTTGAATGAATTCAATAAAAATGGTATAATATGTTGAATTCATTCAATATATTTTCTATCTTAACTATAAAAACAAGGTTGAAATTTTACTATTTCAACCTTGTTTTTTATCCTCTATATCCTATTTCTAATTCTTCGTCTTGTATTTCTTCTTCTGTTTCTTGGATGCGTTCTTCTATGGTGTCTCCTCGTTTTTGCTTGTATATTTCATAAAATTCGATTACATCCATGTCGTTTCTTTTTGCTGCTTCTACAATCATTTCTATTTCAATGGCATCGATTACATTATTATCTAAGTTTTCGTCTATGTTTTCGAGTTGTGTTGGCTCTCCATCTTCTAACCTTTCTTGTGCTCTTCCAATTTCATCTGAAATACTGGTATTGTAACCTTTTGTCATCATTTCTCTTAATTCTCTTGTTGTTTTTTTGTCATTCGTAGTTTTTAGTCCTATTGGAATGGCTAGGTAATTATCGTTTTGGTCTCTTCTATAAAATTTGACTTCTGGAATACCCATACTTCCTACTTTAATAGCCAAACCTTGGTTGCCTTTTTTATCATTGGTACCTGTATTTATTTTTAACATGGTAGATACTCTAGTAGTTCTTACTTGGCTTCCATCTAGGTTTGTTTCTATCATTTCTTGTGATGGATTGGTTCCTTCTGTTTGGGTTAGAGAATTGATTTTTACCTCGTTTCCATTGGCATCAATTCCATATACCTCAAAATCGATATTATTGCTACTTCGTATCATGCATCTTTTTACGTTTTTTTGTTTTAATTCTGGTATAAGGTCTGCAATTCTTTGCCCTTGTGTAACATATTGGTTCATATCTATTTCGATGTCATTTTTGCCTATTGCTTTTTTCTCTTCGTCTTGTTTGTCTTTGTCTTTTTCTTCTTCTGGCTTGGTTGGCTGTTTTTTTCTAGTAACGCTTGCTCCCATTCCTCGTTCTTCTCTTGCTTCTTGCATTTCTTCTAGCTTTTGTTGAGAAATTTGCTTATTTCCTTGCTCTTTTAGTTCTTCCATTTTAGCTAATAGCATTTCTGGTGTAATGATATCTTTGTATTTTGGATTTATGACGATTTGATTTTCTTGATGGAGTAAAACGCTTGCAATTGGCTCATGGTCTGCATACATTTGTATGGTAATTTCGTCCATTTCTACCTTTTCTACAGAATAGATACTTCTATCTTCTCTTTTTCGGGTTTCTGGATTTAATATTTCAATTTTTCCATAGAAAATGATGTCTGTTACTTTTACTTCTTGCTGACTACTTTCTATGTCTTTTTTTAATTCTTGCATGCTTTTATATAACTTTTCGTTTTCCATCTTTTTTCTCCTAACTTTATTTTACTTCAAATGACATTTCAAAGTCGGTTCCTTCTTTTAGTCTTACTACAAAGTTTTGGTTTTTGGTTTGTTTGGTTTCTTTGTTTGTAATGGTGGTAGTATAGGTGTAGGTGTTTGCTTGATTGTTGAACCCACCAAAGGTGATTTGATTTTTATTATAGTATTGTGTTTTGATGTATTGCTCAAAACTTGCTTGTGTTTTAAAGTAGTTATCTTTAAAGCTGTCTGCTAGTTTGCTATAAGCATATTGGTAGTCTTTTTTGTTGATGGCTTCTACAAATTTACTGATGTTCATGGCTACTTTTTCTTGCTCAGTTGCTTTGTTGTATTTTTCTAAGAATTCTGGCAGGTCAATGCTGTAGGTGTCTAATATGACACTATATTCCATTACCGCCGTTTCACGAAAGATGTAGTAGTCTTCGTCTGGTGTTAGAATGGTGTATTGGGTATAGTCATCTGTTTGGTCTATTTTGTATTTGGCTGGTGTAATTTTCATTAGTTCTTGTTTGTTGTTTTCTACATAGGCTTTAAATGCTTCTAAACTACCAAATCGTGCTTGAGCATATTGTTTATCTAATTGATTATACATGTTTTCTACATCATATTGCAAATCCATTCTCATTCGAGCTACATATTCTGCTACCATTTCAGATTGTGTTTTTTGAATCTCTTTAAATCCATTGTATTCATTTCTTGCTATTGTTTTTTCTTGGTATAATAGAATTGATTTTTCTTCCTCTATATCGATTCCTTTTTGCTCAATGTATAATTGAGGAATAATATAATAAGTATAATTATTAAAATCTATTAATACAATGGTTGAAATTTTATCTTTTTGGTTTGTATCTCTATCAATCAAAGTTGTTTCTACTGCATAAGCATAAAGCTCAGTTTCGTTTTCATATTCTTGTGTATTGATTGTTTGTGTTGATTTATATATTTTATCAATTCTCAATTGCTTATCTGGTATGCCAATTTTCTGATAAATATTATCACTATTTAATTTTAATTCATCTTTAACAACTTGTGGTATAATTCCTAATAACTCTTTCTTGTAAGTATCTGCAAAAGGAACTTCTCCTTCTTCATATTCTTGTAAATAGTACAAATCTAAAGAATATTGTTTATATCTCTCCATACAGCTTTTAATGATAAAATAATCAGATACAGATGTTAACTTTTTTAATTTATTGGTAATTTCAAAAGATTGTTCTAATCTTTCTTGATTTTCTTTGTTGTCTTTTGTAAGCCAAACTAAAACAATTCCCAACATTATCATTAGTAGTATAATGATAATAATAATAGCAATTATCACTTTTTTTAAGTTCTTCATTTTCCCTCCTATCTTCCTAATGCAAATATACCTTGACTTCCATATGTAAATACTTGATTAAATGCATAAGGTCTATCAGTATCATAATAATGTCCTGATTCCAATACATAATATTTATCCCCTTGTCTTCCTACACACATGATAAAATGTCCGTCACCTGTATAAATTCCATTTGCTTTAATACTAAATATTAATACCTTTCCTTGGTCTAAAGCTGCATCTATCTTTGCTTTGTTTGATCGATTAATAAATTCATAAGATAATCCGTATTTGGCTGCTACTTTTTGTGCCGAACCTGATCCATTATATACAGTGTTTGTACCGATTGAGTTTAAATATTGTACAATTTCAAGTGGCGTTACTTCCATTCCTGTAAGTCCAGAAACTCCCATTGCTAATGCACAGGCTCCACATCCACCTGATGCAATCGTTTTACCTGCATCATAATTATAAGGATAGCTACTCCATGATTGACCAGATTGGAAATATCTAGGGCATCTTACTCCAATAGTAGAACCACCTTCAAAATTTCCTCCTCCTGCAAAATCTGCTGCTGTTTTTCCTTTATATTTTTCATAGTATTCTTTTGCTTTGGCAATTCTTCCTGATAAATTTGCAACTGACATATCTGGATTTTCAAATTCACGGCAAAAAATTTCTGCTGCTGTCTCTACTGTTGTTGCATTTTCCCAATTTGGATATTTTCCTGCTAGTTCTTGCAACAAGTACTCTACTTGCATGGTTTCATCTTCAATTCCTACATTTTTTTGTTTTGCATAATCATATAATCCTGCTTTTCTTGTATGCCATGTCCATTGTGCTAATCCATATCCATGTTTATCTTTACAGAATTGTTCTCTGGTATAACTTCCATTGTTTACTCTTGCTGTATATTCTTCATCCGATATTCCTAATGCTTTATTTCCTTTATTTTCTAAGCAGTTAGACATAAAGTTAGACTCTTGGTAAAAACTTCCCATCGCTCCTGCTACTGCTATTTCTGAATATCCCGCTGCTCTCATTCCAAACCAAACTTTTTCTTCAAAAGATCCACCTACTACACTACTTGAAAAAATTTGAAAGTCGTCTGCTTTAAATATATCTATATCAAGACTGGTTACTCCATAATCCTTTCCTGTATAAATATATAGCATATATTTCATAATATCACAATAACTTTGTGTATCTTCATATCTTTCTAATAATTCGAATAAAAATTCTTCTGCTGTTAAGATATTTGGTAATGGACTTTTTGGGTGTATGGTTTCTGGTAAATTGTATTGTACTTCTATTCCACTTGGGTCATATGGTGCTCCTACTTGAGGTGTTCCTGTTGCATTTTTCCATAGCCCCAAAAATTCACTTTCCTTAATTTGTCCATTCGTTCCTGCTTGTTCCCATGTATTTTTTACAACTTCAGACATATGGGTATTGCTTCTCTCTACATCCCAAGTAATAACTCCATCGTCTGAATCTTCTGGGTCATCTGGCTCTTCTTCGTCTTCTAATTCTTCAACTTGCCCACCTTCTCCTAATGGATATTCTGTACTAGATTGATTGGTATAATCATTTTTCAACTCAACTAACCATGTATTCGCATAGGTTACATTGGCGGTTATGGTATTGGTTATGGTTACTGTTGTGGTTACTTCATCTGGTTGTTCGATTGGTCCATCTTCTAGTAATTCTCCTTCCTCCTCATCGTCATAATCATCATCATAGTCATCAAAGTCATCATCATCATCGTCTTCTTCTGGCTCTTCAATCCATTTTTTCATAATGCTATGGCTATAAGTAGTTGTGTTGGTTGTTGTTTGAATAGAATCGAATATGGTAAAATCAATTTGCTTTCCTTCTACAAACATACTACACATATAGTCTATGTATTGTGGATTTCGTGTAATTTGTAGCATAGTCATCAAATAACGAAATGGTACTGAATATTGGGATACTAAGGATTGATATGGTATTTTTATTTCGTTTAACGTTTGAGTTATTGTTCCTTCTGCTCGATTTTCTACCATCGTACTAACACATAAATTCCAATTTTCATCTAATGCATAATAGTTTTGAATGCTCGTATCTTTTGCCTCTAACATTTGTGTAAATCTTTCATGTGTTACCCACGTTAACTCCCTTGCCTCTTCTACCGTGGTGCTTGTCCTTTTTATTCTCATAATTCCTTTTACTTCACTGGTTGCGATATATGGAATTTGAGTTGCCATACTGGCTCTGTAAAATCGTAATAAATATTTTTTAGTTTGTTCTTCGTTTCCTAGCCCTAATGACCTTATATTCATTCCATTCTCTTCTAACCTTTTCTTAAAGTTTTGCATGAATTCGTCTGGATTTTTCATGGCAATCCCATTTTCGTTTATTTCAAACATTTGCATTAAACTAGAATTTCCAATTGAAGAGGAATTATCTTCATTGGTAAAGATATTCATTCCTAACATATCTAATAAAGTGGCAATCATGATAACTACCATTAAAACAATCATGATGGTAAAAGCAAATGGTGCAACTGCTGCTGATATGGTAGCAATTAATTTTTTGGTTGCTACTTGTGCAACTCCTTTGGCTTTTCCTTTAAAAAAGCCCATTCCCATAGCAAATCCTTGCTTTGTTGCTTTTTCTAATTTATCTTCTTGATCCATTCCTAATTGTTCTTCTTCATTTTGTTCTTGGTTGTTTTGCTTTCCTGCCATACCATCACCTCCTCTTTTTGCTCCTTTTGTTGTTGTTTATAGTTCTATTTGTATATTCGCTGTATTTTTATAGTCTACTTTGTTTGATAAGTTTATATATTCCTCATAATTTAATATGATATTGTTAATTGTCATATTGGTCATTATTGTGCTTGGATTATAGACTTTATTAAATTTTATTTTAATTTCTTTACTGTTTCCTGGATTGACAAGTAAATCTGCTTCTGATAATTCATAGGTAAGCCCTCTGTATTGTCCGCCACCTTTGCTTTGGATATAGATACTGTTTGTAGCATTTCTATCACTTAATAGTACTTTATTTTGTGTTTGATTTTTTACTTGTATGGTATAAATTTCATAATCTTTGTACACATCTTTGCTTTTTACTTGTATGGTAACACCATTTCGATTGTTTTGGCTTTCGTTAAAGCCTCTTCTTTCTATGTAGTTATTAATATTTAATTTGGCTCCCTCTTTGGTGTTTACAATTGTTATATATTCCTCCAATGAATTAGCTGTCTGCACTTTTCCAGTTGCTAACATATCTTCTGTTAACACTACTTTATAGGTTGTTACTCGGTCCGCATACCAACTTTGCATACTATGTTGTCTTGGTATATTAAATTTTTTATCTACATAGTTTGTTTTAAAAATGTTGATTGTTGGATATAGTTCATCTTTGCATTCTATGGTTAATAGATTATATGCTTTTTGTATGTCTTTTTGATTGCAAGCTTGTACAAATTCGTTAATTACCTTTTCATTTTTTTCCTGTTCTGGCTGTGATACATTGCCACCAGATATAACGGTTTCATTTGGCTTATATACATTAGAAGTTGTTGTATTCGTTTTGTTTTCTTGTTTTTTTCGTTCTTGCTTTTCCTTTTCTTTTGTATTTAAGTTTCCTAAGATGAGTAATAGGAGAATTAAGCCTATTACTCCAAATAGTATGAAATATCGGTTATGTGCTAAATATTGTCTAACATTACTATTTTTTATAATCATGTGCTAAATCCTCCTAAAACTCTTTTTGTTAATTATTGTTTCTATAGGCTTGTAATACGCTCATTACTCTTCTTGCTTCTGCCTCTTTATTTTTTACCTTGTCACTAAATAGTTGGTTGGCAACTCTATCTTTTTCTGCATTGTATACCTTTTTATCTGTAAATGCTCTGTTGTCAATTCTCTTGTTTAGTTTTACCGTATTAATCATTTCATCTCTTGTAACAGCGCGACCTCCTACTTTTTCAAGGTTTTCATTTACTTTTTGTTCCGTCTTGTATGCTTTTCTAATATCATCTAAGTCTGTAATACCTGCTTTTCTGTAATCCATAAAGGCTTCTCTTGCTTCTTTTCTCTTATCAGAGTCTGTATAGTAGTA
>CAOJXM010000030.1 GCA_948465625.1 uncultured Clostridium sp.
AGCAGGACAAGTAAAAAACAATTATGAAGAACTTGAGCAAAAAGATGTCAAAGTAGCAGGAAGAATTATTGCAAAAAGAATCATGGGAAAAGCATCTTTTTGTACCATACAAGACTGTGATGAAAAAATTCAAAGCTATGTAAGCATTAACGACTTGGGAGAAGAAACTTATAAAGAATTTAAAACCTATGATATTGGAGATATTATTGGTATCACTGGTTTTGTATTTAAAACCAGAACAGAGGAGATATCAGTTCATGCCAAAGAAGTAGTACTACTTTCAAAATCACTAAGACCATTACCAGAAAAATTCCATGGACTAAAAGATACTGATATTCGTTATCGACAAAGATATACAGACTTAATTGTAAATCCAGAAGTAAAAAGAACCTTTGAACTAAGAAGTAAAATTATAAAAGAGGTAAGAAACATATTAGATGAAAAAGGATATTTGGAAGTGGAAACCCCAATCTTAAATACTATTTCTGGTGGAGCAACAGCAAGACCATTTATTACGCATCATAATTCATTAGATATTGATATGTATTTAAGAATTGCATTAGAATTAAACCTAAAAAGATTAATTGTAGGGGGAATCGATAAAGTATATGAACTAGGTAGAGTATTTCGTAATGAAGGAATGGACATTAGGCACAATCCAGAATTTACAATGCTAGAACTATATGCCTCTTACCAAGATTATCATGATATGATGGACATTACAGAAGAAATCTTTTCAAGAACAGCACAAAAAGTTTTAGGAACAACGAAAATAACTTATCAAGAGCAAGAAATAGACCTAACCCCATCATGGAAAAGAGTAAGCATGATTGATTCCATTCAAGAAGTAACAGGAATTGATTTTAATCAGATTAGTACAGATGAACAAGCAGTTAAACTAGCAAAAGAAAAAGGAATTGAAGTGCCAACAACCAAACAAACAAGAGGAGATGTAATTAGCTTATTCTTTGATGAATATGTAGAAAAAACATTAATTCAACCAACCTTTATTTATGATTATCCAGTAGAAATTTCACCACTAGCAAAAAGAAAACAAGAAGATAATCGTTTAACAGAAAGATTTGAGTTATTTATTGGTGGTAGAGAATATGGTAATGCTTTCTCAGAATTAAATGACCCAATTGACCAATACGAGAGATTTAAAAAACAAGTAGAAGCAAGAGAAGCAGGAGATGACGAAGCAGGTATGATGGATGAGGATTACATCAATGCATTAGAAATCGGATTACCTCCAACAGGTGGACTAGGAATTGGAATTGATAGACTGGTTATGTTGTTAACCGATGCAGCTTCCATTCGAGATGTATTATTATTTCCAACCATGAAACCTCTTTCAGACCATTCATCTAAAGAGTAATTAAATGAAAGAGGATGAAAATATCGATTAATTCGATGCAAAAATTATCCAAGATAAAAAATTCGGGATATCGCTAATTTTCATCAAAGATTTGACTTGATGAAAAATTACAAAGTTATATACCAACAATCAAACAAGTAGTAGAAGAAGTTGATTAAAAAATCAGCTTTTTCTATTTTTTTTGTAAAAAAGTATTGACAACGCAAAAAGAACATGTTATCCTATAACTAGGTTACAAAATGAATGGTAGTCAAAATGAGAAGTAGAATAAGAGGAGGAAATAAAATGAATATTTTAGAAATGCAAGAATTTGAAGATTTTAAAGGAATGTATGGGAGTGCTAAAACAGCACTAGAGAGTGACCCTTTTTACATTACCTTGTTAACAGAGTGTTATCAAAATCAAGAGTATATGACATTTATCAAATTGGCAGACATTTATCTAGACGTTCCACCAGTAAAAAGTTTTGTAAGAATTTACAAGGAATCAATTATAAGGCATGAGCAAGAAATAAGCCAATCAGACAGGCAAATCATTGCAAATCCACAAATTCGTCAAGCATTAGGAAGTTTTTTTGGATTTGTTTTTCAAAAAAAATATGCGATGAGAAAAACTCGTAAAGTAAGAGTAGGCGACTTAGGAATTGTAACAGCCAGTTTATTTAAACAAGAAGCATAAAATAGCACAAGCACAAAAGAAAAATTTTACTGTAAGGAAAAGTAGTTAATTTAGGAGGTTTTTATGGTAAAAGAATATGGATTAGATAAACAAGACGAAGCTATTTTAGATGAATTAGATTATCTATGTGGAGTGGTACAAAACAAAGAAATATTAAAAAATATGATTATCTACAATCAATTAAAAGAAAAACACAAAATTGATTTTGGAAATTATAATATCATTATTCGAAACAATTCATCGTATAATATCCTAAAAGATTTGCTAAGGATTTGTGCGAAGCTCTTTTTAAAAAATGGAATGATTCAAAATGATAGAATTTGTTATTTAGATAAAGTGGTAAATAATGCAAAATATTGTCCGTTTGATAAAATTGCAGGAATTGAGGACAGCATCATTGTAATCAATGAGCGAAAAATGAGGATGAACTATTTAGATGAAATAGAGAATTTAGAGCAATTAATAAAAAGGTATCAAAATCGAATTTTTATTTTTGAAGATACCAATTATACGGAAGGAGAAGTAGATGCTCAAATTGGGGAATTAGCAAGTTGGAGAATGACAATTGAAAGGATTTCATTAGAAGATAAACTGATGTATTGCCAAAATATGTTAGATAGCAATGAGTTAAAATATAAAAGGCAAGATTTAAAAGAATTTGTAGACCAACCATTTTGGAAAGTAAAAAATAAAATAATGCAGTTAATCATAAAATGCAAAAGTAAAGAAATATTTATGATAACCAAGGAGATGCTACAAAAAGAAAACATAAAAACAAAATCAAAAACAACAAGACGTAAATCCCTAAAAAACGAAATAAATAAAACAACAGCAAAGCAAGAATTAGATAGCCTAATTGGGTTAGAAGAAATTAAAACACAGGTGCAAAAAATATTAAATTATATCAAATTAAACAAAGAGCGTGGAGAACTACCAACACTACATATGTGCTTTAATGGAAATCCTGGCACAGGCAAAACCAGTATTGCCAGAATGATTGGCAAGTTATTTGAAGAAGAAAATATTTTATCAGGAGAGGGAGAATTTGTAGAGATACATGGTAGAGATTTAGTTGCCAAATATGTAGGATGGACAGCACAAAAAGTACAGGATACTATAGAAAGTGCAATTGGTGGCGTATTATTTATTGATGAAGCATATAGTTTAGTAGCAGATAGAAGGGGAAGTTTTGAAGATGAAGCAATTGCCACCTTAATAAAAGAAATGGAAGACCATCGAAACGAAATTTGTATTATACTGGCAGGATATACAGAAGAGATGCAAGAACTGATACGATTAAATCCAGGATTTGAAAGTAGAATTCAATTTAATATAGATTTTCCAGATTATAGTGCAGAGGAATTATTTGAGATTTTTCATGGTTTATGCAGAAAAGAAAAGTACAAACTAACAGGAAATTGTAAAGAACGATTAATTCAAAACTTTGAAAAAGTAAAAGGACAAGAATGTTTTGGAAATGGTAGATATGTAAGAAACATGTTTGAAAAAATCAAGTTTGAGCAAGCCAATCGAGTAATGAACACAAGAAATAGCAATCGAGATACCATTACCATACAAGACATAGAGCAAGTATTAGAACAGTTAGAATTAAAACATCCACCAAAACAAAAAGTAATTGGGTTTGCGTGTTAAATAGACCAATCCCCCTTTACATTTTGCTATTAGTAAGATATAATAGACCTATTAAGAAAGGAAGAGAATATATATGTTTCGATTTGATAATAGATTTATCTATGTAATCTTAGCCATTATGGTAGTATCCAATCTGGCTGTTATGACACAATCGCAAATGTTAGGAATCTTATTAACTTTACCAGGAGTTATCATTGCCATTACCTTCCATGAGTTTGCCCATGCTTATGCAGCATATAAATTAGGAGATGACACAGCAAAAATGCAAGGCAGGTTAAACTTAAATCCACTAAGTCATATTGACCCAATAGGAATTATCCTATTAATATTTGTACATTTTGGTTGGGGAAAGCCAGTACAAATCAACCCAAGAAATTTTGATAGAAAATATACCATGGAAAAGGGAGAAGCCATTGTATCATTAGCAGGACCAGTTATGAACTTTGTGCTAGCAATCGTGTTTACCATTGCGTATTGTGCTATTGTCAAATTTGCTCCTGTAACTTTTAAACTATCACAGCTAGGAGTCGTAGTGCTAACCATGATACAAGCAACCATGATTGTAAATATTGGTTTAGGCGTATTTAATCTAATCCCTATTCCACCACTAGATGGCTCAAAAATATTTAGAACCATTTTACCATACAATGCCAAAGCATGGTTAGATGCAAACGAAAAATGGTTTTATCTTGGTTTTTTAATTATTTGGATTACAGGGTTAGCAGGCTATATCATTTCGCCAGTAATTGAGGTAATAGGAAATGGAATGCTTTGGATAATTGGAAAATTATTTGGATTAATGTAAAAGAGGAAAAGAAATGAAAGATATTATAACATTAGGAATTGAATCAAGTTGTGATGAAACTTCTGTATCTGTTGTAAAAAACGGTAGAGAAGTTCTTTCGAATGTAATTCATACGCAAATACCAATTCATCAGCAATTTGGAGGAGTGGTACCAGAAATTGCTTCTAGAAACCATGTTATGGCAATTTCGGAGGTAACCAAGGAAGCACTAAAACAAGCCAATACTAGCTTATCAGAAATTGATGTAGTAGCCTGTACATACGGACCAGGTTTGGTAGGTGCTTTATTAGTAGGGGTATCTTATGCCAAGGCCTTAAGTTATGCATTACAAAAGCCATTAGTGGGAGTTAACCATATACAAGGGCATATTGCAGCAAACTACATTTCATATAAAGAATTAGAACCACCATTTTTATGCTTAATCATATCAGGTGGACATACCCATTTGGTTCATATTAAAGATTATACTGAATTTGAAATACTAGGAAAAACAAGAGATGATGCAATAGGAGAAGCATTTGATAAAGTAGCAAGAGTAATTGGACTAGCTTATCCAGGGGGACCTAAAATAGATGAACTAGCAAAACAGGGAAATGCCAATATTGACCTACCACAAACCTATTTTGAAAATCTAGATTTTAGCTTTAGTGGAATCAAAACAGCAGTATTAAATTTACATCATAAAACCCCAGACATCAATCAAGCAGATTTATGTGCCAGTTTTGAAAAGGCAACCACACAGGTATTATTAACCAATACCAAAAAAGCAGTAGAGCAACGAAACGTAAATAAAATTGCGCTAGCAGGTGGGGTATCTGCCAATAGCTATATTCGAGAGAAATTTTTAGAATTAGGAAAACAAGAAAACCTGCAAATCTATTACCCGGAAATGTCTTTATGTACAGATAATGCAGCTATGATTGCATCTGCTCGGATATTACAACTATAAAAAGGGAAATTTAGCAGATTTAACTTTAAATGCTGTACCCAATTTAAAACTATAAAAAGAAGGAGATACTATGGCTATTTTTGTCATATCAGATTTACACTTATCGTTTCAAAATCCAAAGCCAATGAATATATTTGGTAACAATTGGGAAGACCACGAAAACAAAATCAAACACGATTGGTTAAGTAAAGTAACAGACGAAGATTTGGTAATTTTACCAGGGGATTTTTCTTGGGCGATGAATTTAAGTGATACGTATTTGGATTTTAAATATTTAAATGAGTTACCAGGCAAAAAGCTACTTTTAAAAGGAAATCATGATTACTGGTGGACTACTTTAAAAAAAATGAGACAATATTTAGAAGAGAATGAATTTAAAAATATAGATTTTATTTACAACAACAGTTATTGCTATGAAAACTA
Organism: uncultured Clostridium sp.; assembly: GCA_948465625.1. Lineage (GTDB taxonomy): Bacteria > Bacillota > Clostridia > TANB77 > CAG-508 > CAOJXM01. Next base: position 5,887 of record CAOJXM010000030.1, read on the forward strand.
CATCATAGCAGGAACCAGAGGTTGGACATTGGTGGACTTGAATGGCACTCATAAAATATTGGATCGAGAATTAATTAGGCTAGAACTGTCTTTACAAGAAGGAATCCAAAAATATGGAGAAGATAAAGAAATATTAGTTTTTATGCACTATCCACCGATTACCAGTTCTGTTTTAAATAGTAAGGAAGAATTAAGATTTGTAGAATTGATGAAAAAGTATAAAATCAAAAAATGCATGTATGGACATTTGCATTCTCATTCTCACAAAGATGCCATAGAGGGAATGGTAGAGGGAATCGAGTTTAAGTTAGTAAGTGGAGATTATTTAGATTTTAAATTGATGAAATTAGAATAACAAAAGGTGTGTCGCAAATAGCGATACACCTTTTAAGAATTTTTTATGTTGTTTTATTTTTTATCATCTTTCATAACTTCTTTAATAGCACCTAAGCTACTTAATGCAGAAGTTGCCTCAAATGGAATAAAGACTTTATTAGATTTTCCATCTGCTACTTTTTCTAAAGCTTCTAAAGATTTTAATTGAACTAATTTATCGTTTGGATTTGCATTTTTCATTGCAGTATAAATCATTTCTACTTCTTTTGCTTTTGCTTCTGCTACTTGTTTGATTGCTTCTGCCTCACCGGCTGCACGTCTAATTTTTGCTTCTTTATCCGCTTCTGCTTGTAAGATAGCTGCTTCTTTTTGTCCTTCTGCAATGGTAATAGCAGATTGTCTTTCCCCTTCTGCTTGAAGGATTAAAGCTCTTTTATTTCTTTCTGCATTCATTTGCTTTTCCATAGCATCACGAATGTCTGCAGGTGGGGTAATATCTTTAATTTCTACACGGTCAATTTTACAACCCCATTGATCGGTTGCTTCGTCTAAGATAACTCTTAATTTATCATTAATTGCATCTCTAGAGCTAAAGGTTTCGTCTAAGTCCATTTTACCAACAATATCACGAATGGTTGTAATAGCTAAGTATTCAATACCTTTTTTTAAAGATTGAATTTCATAAACTGCTTTTGCTGGGTCTGTAATTTTATAGAAAACTACAGTATCGATTGTAATGGTAACGTTATCTTTGGTAATTACGCCTTGAGGTGGAATATCCATTGTTTGTTGTTTTAAACTAACCACACTTCTTACATGGTCAATAAATGGAATAATGATAGTAAGACCAGCATCAGCTATTTTGTGATATTTACCAAGTCTTTCTATAATGTATACCTCAGCTTGTTTAACAATTTTGATTGATTTAAATGCTATAATTAGTATAATAATTAATAATACGATTAAAAATGCTAGCATAAAAATACCTCCTTATATAATATATCTATTAAAACATTTTGTTGTTGAACAAAACATAATAAACTATTTTGTATTTTCTACTTTTAATGGTTCTACTATGGCTTTAACTCCTTTGATTTCGGTTATGGTTACTTCCATTCCTTCTTCTATTTCCAAATTATTAGTAGAAGTTGCACTCCAAATTTCAGAACCTACTTTTACTTGCCCTACACTATGTGCTGTTATTTTTTTGGTGACCATTCCTACTTTACCAACAATGGAATAGGCATTGGTTTTCATTCCATCTGCTTTTGTTAGTTTTTTGGCAAGGGGTTTGGTTAAAAAGATAAGTAGGGTAGAGGTAATTACAAATACAACGGTTTGCACAATCACATTTTGAACAAAAACGCTAAGTAATGCAGTAATTAATGCAGCAACGCCAACCCAAAAGATGAGAAAACCTACTGTAATGATTTCTCCAATAAAAAAGATTCCTGCAATAATGAGCCATATTTGCCACATAAAAATTCCCCCTAACAATTCTATTATACTACAAAATTGGAAGAATTGGAAGGGTTTTCTAAAATTAATTGGGTACACTTCTTCAGTATTGGTAATAGACTTTTACAAAAAAGTATGCTATATTGATAGAAACTAAAAAAACGAAAACATAAGAGGAGAAAACAAATGAGAGATAAAAAAGGAATTACATTAGTAGCGTTAATTATCACCGTTATTGTGATGTTAATTTTAGCAGGAGTGGCAATTGGGTTAACAATAGGAGACAATGGAATTTTTAAGAAATCAAAAGAAGGTGCAAAAATTTATCAAAATTCAACCAATAATGAGACAAATAATCTAAAGGAAGTAGAAAAAGAAATGGGAGATTTGATGAATCAGTATCAAGAAGAAACAACACCAAATCCAACACCAATTCCAGGAAAGCCAGATGAAAAAGGAATTTATACAGAAAATAGTACGATAAATGGTGGAGAAGCAGAAGCCTTTAATCCAGAAATACCAAAAGGATTTAAACCAGTTAATGTCGATACAGCAAAATGGGGAAATGGAAGCAGTGCACCAAGTAAGGAAGCAGTTAAAGCAGGATTGGTAATTGAAGATGAAGAAGGCAATCAATTTGTATGGATAGCAGTGGATGGAACAGAAGTAACATTGCAAAGATATATATTTACACAAACAGGAGAAATAGATACGACATTATCTAAAACAGAGCCATTAGATGAACTAAAAGAAAGCAGTTCTACCAATATATATATTGAAGGATTAAAGGGAGACAATACACCAAATGCAAAAGCAAAAGATATTGTAGCGTTTAGAAACAGTGTAGCAGAGCATGGTGGTTATTACATTGCCAGATATGAAGCAAGTTATGGAGTAGATAGAAAGCCAAATTCGAAAATATCAACAGGAAATCCAATTACAGCAAATGGGGAATCCAATGAACCAAAAGTAGAGGGGATGTTGTGGAACAATATAAGTCAAACAAATGCAGCAAACGTATGTGGTAACATGTATGATAGTAGTTATGGAATAACAAGTGATTTGATGAATGCATATGCATGGGATACAGCAATTGCATTTATCCAAAAATATTCAGGAGATAGTAGATATTCTTTGCAAACCAGTTTAAATTCTACATTAAAAAACACAGGAACCATTGGAGACGAAAAGTGTCATATTCATGATATGGCAAGTAATTGTATTGAATGGACAA
>CAOJXM010000031.1 GCA_948465625.1 uncultured Clostridium sp.
AGATTTAAACTTAAGTAGGAAGCAATCAATTCTAAAGATAGAAGGGATTGCTTCTAATTCTTGAGTTGAAAAAAATAATAATTTGTAGTATTATAGTAAAAAATGAGAAAGGAAGAATCGATGGAACAAAATTTGTATGAAAAATTAAAAGAAAGAAAAAGAAAAGGCGAGAAATTAGATTGGAATGCTATTACAAGAGAAGAATTAGAAGATTTATTTGAAAAAGCAACAGATAGTGCCATAGCAGAACTATATGAAGTAAGCAAATCGCAAGTAACAGCTAAAAGAAAAAAATGGGATATTAAGTTAATAAATTATACGATTAGAGATTTTTTTAAGGAAGATAAAAATAGAGATTTATTAGAAGGGTTAAATCAATCTTCTAAAGAGAGACTATTACAAGAAGAAAAGATAGATACCATTTCCATTGCTTTAACGCATTATCTATTTCGAAATGGACCAGTAGAAGATATGCATGGTGAGGGGAAATTATCACAAAACGATATGAAAACCTTAAACAAGTTTATGGTAAATCGAATAGCAGGATTATTAAAAACATTAAATAAAGGAGAATGGTTAAAATTAGAATTGCTATTAAATTTTTATGGTCTTTATGGGACAGAGTGGGACAAACCAATTCCAGATACAGATGAAATTGATTTTTTTTATTCAAAAAAATTTTAAAATAAAAATAGCAAAAGAATTGACTTTTTTTTATTGTTAGTAGATAATAGTGATAGAAAAAACAAAGAGAAAAGTTGTCAAAAAACTAAGGAGGAAAAAAGAATATGTATGTGTTTAACAGAATTACGGTAAATCCACAATTACCAAAGCGAATTAACAAATTATCAACCATTGCTAATAACTTATGGTGGGCATGGAATACAGAATATTTAAGACTTTTTAAATATATTGATATTGATTTATGGGAAATGGTAGGAAAAAATCCTGTTAAATTTTTAAAACAGGTATCACAAGAAAAATTGGAGCAAGCAGCACAAAATCCAGAATTATTAAAAAAATATGACAAAGTAGTAAGTGATTTTGAAGGATATATGAACAGCAAAAGTACATGGTTTTCTAAAAAATATCCAACAAACAAAGAAAACTTAATTGCTTATTTTTCTGCAGAATATGGATTAGATGAGACCATTCCGATTTATTCAGGAGGACTTGGAATTCTATCAGGTGATCACCTAAAATCAGCAAGCGATTTAGGATTACCATTTGTAGCAATTGGGTTATTATATAAAAATGGATATTTTCAACAAAAAATAAATCGATATGGAAATCAAGAAAATCTATATAACAATTTAGATTTAGAAAATTTACCAATTTTACCAGTAAAAAATGATAAAAACGAAGATTTCATCATTGATGTAAAATTACCAAGAAAAAAACTATACTTAAAAGTATGGCAAATAAATGTTGGTAGAATTAAATTATACTTATTAGATTCTGACATTGAGCAAAATAGTGATAAAGAGTATAAAGAAATTACATTAAAATTATATGGTGGAGACCAAGAAATGAGAATTCGCCAAGAGATTGTACTTGGTATGGCAGGAGTTCGACTATTAAAAAAATTAGGAATACAACCAACAATATACCACATGAATGAGGGACATTCTGCTTTCTTAAATTTAGAGTTAATAAAAGATTTAATGGAAGATAAGCAAGTATCATTCCAAATTGCAAAAGAAATTGCAACAGCTAAAACCGTATTTACAACCCACACACCAGTTCCTGCAGGAAATGACATTTTTCCAATTGCTTTGGTAGAAAAATACTTTAAAGATTTCTGGCCAAAATTAGGAATTGAAAGAGAAGAATTCTTAAAATTAGGAATGAAACCAGGTGAAGAATTAGAACCAGGATTTAACATGGGAATTCTTGCCCTAAAAATAGCAGGAAAGAAAAATGGGGTAAGTAAACTACATGGGGAAGTATCAAGAGAATTGTTTGCAGAAGTATGGCCAAATATTTCACCAGAAGAATCACCAATTACCCATGTTACCAATGGAATTCATACATGTAGTTGGTTAGCACCAAACTTAAAAGAATTGTTTAATAAATACTTAACACCATTTTGGCAAGATGCAATTTACGAAGATGAAACTTGGAAAAAGATAGAAAATATACCAAATAAAGAATTGTGGAAAGAGCATATCGATAGAAAACAAAAATTAATTGCTTTTGTAAAAGAAAATGTAACCAATCGATTAAAAAGAGAGGGAGTTGGTTATGAAGAAATAAAAGAAATTACTTCAAAACTAAACCCGAATGCATTAACCATTGGATTTGCAAGAAGATTTGCAACCTATAAAAGAGCAACTTTAATTTTTAAAGATTTAGAAAGAATTACACAAATTTTAAATGATGAAGAGCATCCAGTACAAATTATATTTGCAGGAAAAGCGCATCCTGCGGATAAGGAAGGACAAGATTTAATTCGCTATATTCACGAGTTATCAATGAAACCACAATTTAAAGGTAAAATATTCTTATTAGAAAACTATAATATTGCAACAGCAAGATATTTAGTAACTGGTGTAGATGTATGGCTAAACAATCCAAGAAGACCAATGGAAGCATCAGGAACCAGTGGACAAAAAGCATCTGTAAATGGAGTATTAAACTTTAGTATCTCAGATGGTTGGTGGGCAGAAGGTTACAACACCAAAAATGGTTGGTTAATTGGAGTAGATGAACCATACACATCTTATGAAGAACAAGATATTGCTGATTCAGAAAGTATGTACCATACTTTAGAAAATAAAATCATGCCAATGTATTATGCACAAGATGAAAATGGAATTTCACCAAAATGGATGGAAGCAATGAAAAACTCAATCATGTCAACAGGTGGAAAATACAGTACTTCTAGAATGGTAGTAGACTATGTAAATAATTTATACATTCCATTATGCAATTTAACCAATCAATACTATTCTAAGTTAGAAGAAGTTACTAGATTAAATGCATGGAAAAACGAAATCAGAAACAACTGGAATAACATTCAGATTATGCAAATGAGTAATTTAGATAATATTACCATTGATGCAGGAAATAACATAGAGGTAAGTTGTGCTGTAGAATTGCCAAACATTGATAAAGAAAATATAGAAGTAGAAGTATACTATGGAAAAATTTTAGAAAATGGTGTAGTTCGAAAAATGAAAGTCATTCCAATGAAACTAGAGGAAAAAATGGAAGGTAAAGAAAATACCTATCTTTACAAAGCAAAAATAGAATTAACAACAGGTGGAAACTATGGATATACCTTTAGAGTTATGCCAAAACATGAAATGATATTAGAAGCAGCAAACTTAGATTTAGTAAAATGGATTACCAATTAAAAGGGGAAGCAAAATTTGGACGGAATTTTATTAATCAACAAAGAAAAAGACTATACATCACATGATGTAGTAGCAATAGTAAAAAAAGCATTGGGGAAAAAAGTGGGCCATACAGGCACACTTGACCCCAATGCTACTGGCATTTTACCAGTATTAATAGGAAATGGAACAAAGTTATCCAAATATTTAATTAACCATGATAAAATTTATGTAGCAACCTTGCAATTGGGTATTAAAACAGATACAGCAGATAGTACTGGTAAGGTAATACAAGAACAAGTAGTAGAAAAATTAGAAAAAGAACAGATAGAGCAAGTATTACAAAGTATGGTAGGAAAGCAAGAACAGGTTCCACCAATGTATTCAGCCATTAAAGTAAAAGGTAAAAAATTATATGAGTATGCAAGGAATAACCAAAAGGTAGAAGTAGCACCACGTCAAATTGAAATTTATCAAATGCAATTAAAAGACTATCAAGAAGAGAAAAAAGAGATTGTATTTGAAATTGCTTGTTCCAAAGGTACCTATATTCGAACTGTATGTGAAGAGGTTGCACAAAGGTTACATACCATTGGCAATATGAAGGAACTAGAAAGAGTAATGGTGGGAGAGTTTCATTTAAAAGAGGCTGTTACTGTAGAAGAGCTAAGAAAAAAGGCTCATGAGCAAGAGTGGTTACATCAACATATCATAACCATGGAAATCCTATTAAAAAATAACCCTAACTTAAAATTAGAGGATTTTAAATTAAGATTATTTTTAAATGGTGTTGTTTTAAGTGTAAAAAAACCAGATGGAATTTTTAAAATTTATGACGAAAAAGGAACCTTTATTGGAACTGGTACAGTAGTAAGCAACCAATTAAAGAGGGATATTATTGTATCAGACAATTAATAATGTCTACCCAATAATGGTAAAATATTAAGAGAAACCAAACAAATCACAGATAGAAGGATAATCACACTACCTGTGATTTTATTATTTTGTTTTTTATATTCGTAATAGCCATATCCAGCGGTTTTTAAAAATACAATTACACTAAACAAGAAAACGATAAAGTTCATAATTTTTCTCCTTATCAAATTAATTTTCCATCAATAAATTTCCAGAAACTACAGTGGTGTTTACTTCTGCATTAAAAAAGCTATTTTTATAATTATAATCCCAATTAAATTCATCCAAATCTTTTTTGTAGAGGAAGCTTGCAACTAATTTTTTTCCAAATTTATCAATATCGGTACCAAATTCGCGAGCTGTTTTCCCTAAGTATTGTAAAATTTCATATTTCATATAGGAATTAGCATATTCTTCGATTCTATGAATATTTTCGGTATTAATAAATTCATCATTGCCAGTCATAGAAATAATACGAGCTTCAAGTGCTATTTTGCAAGAAATGTAGGGGGTACCATTTATTAGGTTTACTTCTGATTTTGTTTTTTGCTTTTGGGTAACTCGTAAATCAATGGATTCTCCTGTTACAAAAGGACTAGGAATTGAAATCGTACAAGTATTTAATTCATTCGAAATAATTAAATGACATACGGTTTCAAAACCACTTAATTCGCCTACTAAAATATCCTCTTTAAAAACAGCTAGTCCGATGTTTTCGATATGAGGTTCGGAATCAATTGGTGTTTCGTTTGCTTTGTAACTACCATCTTGTCCAATATGATTAGAATTAGGTGTTTCTTGACTACTAGGAGTATTAACTCCGCCTAAAATGGCAATCGGATTAGCAATACAAGTATTTAAGGTGTAGAAAAACTGATTTAGGGTTAAATTTTGGGTATAGCCAGTATAGTCGCTAGAAGAGGGAGTGATTTCATAGTATTTGGAGGAGAGTTTTTCTAAAACTGGTTTTGAATTTTCAAGAAAATAGGCAGAATCACAGCGACTAATAATAATGTTACAATCAGGTCGAATTTGCACATCATCAATTAAAGTAAATAAGTAAGGAGAAAGTCCTTTGCTAGCAGCTAGTTTTTCGGAAAATACAATAACTTTACAATGCGATAAATTAACTTGTTTACTAACATAGCTATTTAATAGATTAAGACCAGCTTCAATGGAGGTACACTCAATGGAGTTGACAATGGAAGAATCAGATTGTCCACCAGATTCACCAGAAATACTATTGGGTAAAGAGATTTGAAAACTGACTAATAGATTGTTGTTTTCGCCTACATCAATTCCCATACCTACTACATAAGCTAAATTATCAATATTAGAAGAACGGCTCCAAAAGCTTGATAAAGCAAGTAGAACAACAATCATTAGTAAAACTAGGAGAATTCTTAATTTACTCAATTTTATTCGCCTCCAATTTCATATTCTTTCTTTTGTATTTAAAATTAGCAAATGCTAAAATAGTAAAGGTAGTAACAAACAGTAAGATAATAGAAAAATATTTATACAAAACATCCTCTAAAAAACGAACTTGTGCTATGTTTGAGGGTAAAAAGGTAAATAAGAAAAGCAGAGCAGAAAAACTATAAAACATAGGCTTAGCTGTTTTGGTTTTTCCTATCTTTTTAAAGATAAGGCAAGAAAGCATAATACAAGTAGAAAGATAGGACATCATAGCCAAAATCCAAACAACAATAAAAATGGCTTCTGGTCTTTGTAAAAATCTACCTAATTCAAGAGAACGAACAATCAAGTAAATAGAAGGTAACTCAAATTGTTGAATGACACAAGAAAAAGATAGTAACAAAGAGGCAACACATAAAATAAGGTAAATACCAGACAATACAATACCAATGATGCTAATTTTATTAAATTCTTTTTTGGATTTCAACATGGGACCAATAAAGTAAATAACACTAAGACCACTAAAAGCAAATACATTACTAGCACCAGTTAGAAAGACTTTGTCAAGCCCTGTACCAAATACGGGAAAAATACTTGTTAGGTCAAAGTTAGGGGCAGCACTAATAAAGGTGATAATTAGGTTAATCATCATAAGTAGAGCAATAATGGTATTTAATTTAATAATGGTTTGAGGCCCAAAGCGATTGGCTAGCATGTTGGCAATTACAAAAACAATTAAAATAAAGGCAACTGGTATATTAATATAGTAAATAATGCTTAAACTCTCACAAAAATTACGCAATAAAAAAGAGGGAACACTTATAAAGTATATTAAAAACAAAGTACCAATGGCTACTTGGAGTTTTCTTCCACCTAAAAAGTGGGAGATATCTAAGATATCCATTCCAGGAAAATTTTTAAATAGTTTTAGCACAATAAAAAGAAAGATAAGTGCTAGGGCAAAAACATATAGACCATTTAGTAAACTAGCAGAGCCAGCAGTTGTAAAAAAGACTTTTGGTACATTTAAAACAACATGGTTTAGCATAATAATTGTAATTAATGCAATTGCTTCTATTTTTCCAATTCGATATAAATCCATGATTATACTCCTTTATTAAAAGATTTCCATTTCATACTAATTTTTGATTGCCTTTTTTGTCTTTTGGTATTTAAAAAGTCAGGACGGTCCTCTCTTTTCCAAGAAGGTGCCAAAAATACACCTTTGTGCATATTAATAACAGGACTATATGGTTGTAAATAAGGTACACCAAAGGATTTTAGGTGACACAAAATAAGCAGATGTACAAATAAGCCTAAAGTAATACCAAGAAAACCACATAAGTAGCCTAATAAAATATAAATAAAACGAGTTAACCTACAATGAAAACCAAGTGCAAAGTCAGGAATGGCAAATGAGGCAATACCAGTAATGGCAACCACGATGACCAAAATAGGACTTACAATGTTAGCATCTACGGCTGCTTGCCCAATAATAATGGCACCAATAATACCAATGGTGGAACCAATAGCAGAAGGAACTCGTAAGCTGGCTTCTCTGATTAATTCAAAAGAAAATTCCATGGCTAGTATTTCTATTAAAATAGGAAAGGGAACCAACTCTCTTGATGCAACAATGGCAAAGAGCAGTTCGGTTGGCAGTAGTTCTTGATGAAAAGCGGTAATAGCAATATAAATACCAGGCAAAAGTAGGGTGATAAATAAAGCTAAAATACGAAGTATTTTTAACATATTAGCAAATTGATATCTTAAGTTATTATCTTCTGGAGAAGAAATGTAATCAATAAAAGTACCAGGAGCAACCAGTACATAAGCAGAACCATTAATAATAACAACAACACGTCCTTCTAATAAAAGATTACTTGCCTTGTCTGGACGTTCGGTTGCAATGAGTTGAGGAAGGCCAAAACGGTCATCATCTTCAATTAATTGTTCGAGTTGTCCAGAAGAGGTAAGGTAGTCAACCTCTAGATTGTTAATTCGATATTTTACTTCTGCAACTAAGTCTGTGTTGGTAATGTTTTTCATATAGCAAATGGCACAAGCGGTTTTACTTAGTTTACCAATTTTTACATTTTCAATGATTAGATTTTCATTATTGATAATTCTTCTAACCAAAGAGGTGTTAGTACGAATGTTTTCGGTAAAACCTTCTTGAGAACCACGAATGACCATTTCATTTTCTGGTTTACCAATGCTTCTTTGTTTAAAACCTTTTACATCAATATCAAAAGCAGTATCAATGGTATCTACAAATAAGGCACAATTTCCAGAGTTGATACTAGAAAGGATTTCGCTAAATTCTTGTTGTTTTTTTACACTATTTTGTGGCATTAAATTATTGTAGATATAATCTACTAAATTAAATTTTTTTACTTTTCGAACCGTAATGTTATTGGCTACTGCTTGTGAAATAACCCTATTTTGGTCAGCATCAAAGGTGTTGGCACGATTACGTAGCATAAGAGGGTTTAAAACAAAGTCATTAATGAGTTTGGTATCTACCATTCCATCAATATATAATAGGAAGGCACCAAACTGCTTGTTTTTAGCAGTTAGCGTAAATTCTCGGATAATTAAATCACTATTAATAAGCGTATTGTATTTTACTTTCATAAATTCTAAGTTTACACTTAAACTAGGAAAGACTTTTTTGGGTTCTGGTACTTCTTGATTGTCTAAATCACCAACAAAAGTATTATCTAGAATGGCAACTTCTTCATCGGTTTCTGGAATATTAAATTTGTATTCTTTTAAATCATCTTCATAGTCAAAGAAATGGGTGAAGAATTTTTTTAGTTTGTCCATGTTTGCCTCCAATCGTTTTTGAATTTTAATATAGTATTTACCAATTTAAGAAAAATTATGTATGAAATGCTTTAAGTTTTTCTTTTCTACTTTTCCATTTTTGTATAGTTGTATAAATCTCTAATAGAGCAGTTTATTTTGCTCATAATCTTTAAATATACATTACAATTATAAAATGATAGTATGTGTAAAAGTAAAGTTTACAAAAATATTGTCAATAAAATGTAGTAAAAAATTGACTTTAATGGTATAATGAGAATAGATTGAAAGTGAGGAATTATATGAATAATATAGATTTAATGAATTATTGGATTAAAAGTTCTGATAAAGATATGACGTTATGCTTGATTTAAAAGAGAAAATAGAAATACATATTGTCTATTTTTTGGACAATTACTTATAGAAAAATTATT
>CAOJXM010000032.1 GCA_948465625.1 uncultured Clostridium sp.
TACTAATATAGGACCTTGTGTTTATCGTGGTGGGATTTATAATGACAATAGTAGCATATGCACAAAATCTCGTTATGGCAATAGCACAACAGCAGCAGGAAATGGAGCGTCTTTTCGACCAATTTTATATTTATAAAAAGATTCAATCCTATTTCAAGGTTTCAAAGTTACAATAAAAAAGGTGAGGGAAATGAAGATTTTAATTCTAGAAGACGAATACAGTTTAGCAGATGCTATAGCAGAAACACTAAAAAAAGAAAAATTTAAAGTATCCATAGTAACCAATGGAGAAGAGGGAGAAAATGAAGCATTAACAGGTCTATATGACTTGATTTTATTAGATGTAATGTTACCAAAAAGAAATGGATTTGAAATATTAAAAAAGATAAGAACAGAAGAAATTGAAACACCAGTCATTTTACTAACAGCCAAATCAGAAATGACAGATAAGTTAAATGGATTAGAAAATGGAGCAGATGACTATATTACCAAGCCATTTCATATGAAGGAACTAATAGCAAGAGTAAAAATAGTATTAAGAAGAAAAGCCAATGTAAAAGACACCCATGTTTTAGAATGTGGAGATTTAAAATTAGACTTAACAACAGGAAAAATGAGTTGTCAAAATCATGCGATTTCCATAGCAGGAAAAGAATTAGAATTATTAGAAATGTTATTACTAAACAAAAAGCAAATTATAAAAAAAGAAACATTAGTAAGCAAAATATGGGGTTATGAAAGCGAAGCAGAATACAACAATGTAGAAGTCTATGTATCCTTTTTAAGAAGAAAATTGAAATTACTTCAATCAAAAGTAAAAATAAAAGCAGTAAGAGGAATTGGTTATAAAATGGAGGAAGAAGATGATTAAAAGATTACAAAAAAGAATATTTTGGCTAATGCTAGCTTCTTTATCTCTTGTCATTTTTGTTTTAGTGTTTCTATGTGCCTTTTTAAGTTATGACAATACCATTCATACAGCAACATTAATGATGGACAGAGTAATGGGAGTAGAACCGAAAAAGAATTGGGGAGAACGAAAAGAGCTAGAAAGAAACAAACCTGAGATAGAAGGATTGTATTTCATTTTGGTTGAAAATGGTGCAATAGTGCAAAATGAAAACAATGGAAATAGCAAAGAAATCGAGGAATATGCCATCAAAGCAGTAAAGAAAAATGCACAAAAAGGAATTGTAGGCAAATATATATCAAACCAAAAAAATAAGAGAAAATATAGTAAGTGTTACATTAATGGAAAATGAAAAAGCAATTTTACACATCAAAATTATAGTAGTACTGTTTGCTCTTCTGTTTTTCTTTTTACTAATTTTAATTTATGGAATTGCTAAAAAGCTATCAAAAATGCTTGTAAAACCAGTAGAAGAAACCTTCGAAAAACAAAAACAATTCATATCAGATGCATCACATGAATTAAAAACACCACTTGCAGTCATGGAAGCCAATATAGAAGTATTAGAAAACAAAGTAGGAAGCAATAAATGGATGACCTATATTCAAAATGAAATAGAAAGTATGAATCAATTGATTAATGAATTATTATTACTAGCAAAAATAGAAAAGATAGACAATATAGAAGAATATCAAGAATTCGATTTAAGTCAAGAAATAGAAATTATGGTATCTATGTTTGAAAGTATGGCATATGAAAAACAAATTACTTTAAAAAATGAAATACAGCAAAATATTATCATAAATGGAAAAAAAGAAGACCTTGAGCATATTGTTTCAACTTTAGTAGATAATGCAATTAAACATACATCAAAAGGAAAAGAAATTCAGGTAAGATTAAAAAAAGAAAAAAATGAAATTGTATTACAAGTAAGAAATGAAGGAGAAGCCATTCCAGAGGAAGAAAGAGAAAAAATATTTGAGCGATTTTACCGTATTGACCAAGCAAGAAATAGAAAAGAAAAAAGATATGGATTAGGATTAGCCATTGCAAAATCAACGGTACAAAAATATGGAGGAAAAATAGAAGTACAATGTGAAAATCAGGTTACCACTTTTCAAGTAACAATTCCAAATGAAAAAGTAAAATAGTAGAAATTATTTTTCTGCTATTTTCTTTTTTTCAATCATTCTTCAAGTTTTGTATTGTATAGTAACAAAAGATGAGGAGGTTAAAAATGTATATTTTAAAAAACAGTTTTCTTTCTATTGTAAGGAATAAAGGAAGAAATATCTTAATTGGAATGATTATTTTGAGTATTGCATGTGCTTCAACGGTTACATTAGCCATTAAAAATACAGCAAGTAGACTTATTGAAAATTACGAAAAAGCACATGATATCATTGCTACCATTTCTTTTGATCGAAAACAATTATCTGAAAATTTTAAAGGGGGAGAGGATGCCAAAAAAGAAAATATAGAGGCATTTAATAGTATAGAAGCAGTATCTTTGGAAAATATACAAAACTATGGCAATAGTGAATATTTAAAAGGATACTATTATACCTATTCCACTTCTCTTAATAGTGATAGTTTAACCAAAGCAACTGATTCGTTCGAATATGAGGTAGAAGATAAGCAAACAACAACCAGTTCTTCTAGTAAAACAACAGGGGGAAATAATCAAGGAGTTAGAGGGCCTATGCCAGGTGGAGAAAGGCATACGATTACCAATAACAATACTACCACCATTATAACAAAAACAAAAGAAACGTTTCAAAGTGCAAGAAATTTTACAGGTGATTTTGAGTTAGAGGGCTATTCTTCTTACGAGGCCATGACCAATTTTATAGAAGGCAGTTATCAAATTACAGAAGGGGAAATGATAAGTGATTTTAATGCATATGAATGTGTAATTAGCTCCGAATTAGCAACCTTAAATGAGGTAACACTCGGAAGTCAAATAACATTTAAAAATCCCAATCATGCAGATAAAACATATGAATTTACAGTAACGGGTATCTATAAAGATAATACCAATGCAAATGATAGCAATAGTATGTATTCACCGTCTGCTAATAAAATCATAACAGGAAGTGGAGTGGTTGCTTTATTAGTACAAGAAGATGAAACATTAGTAACCAATGTAACACCATCTTTTATAGTAACAAAAGAAGAGGAGATTGAGCCATTTATAGAAGAAGTGAGGCAAAAAGGATTAAATGAAAATTATACTATAAATACCAATCTAGAAGAATTACAAAGTGCAACCAAATCCATTAAAAATGTGCAAACTTTTGCCATGACCTTTTTAATGATTACATTAATCATATCTTCGATTGTACTGTTTGTAATCAACATGATTAACATACGTGAAAGAAAGTATGAAATTGGAGTGTTTCGAACCATTGGAGTAAGTAAATTTAAACTAACCATGCAGTTCATTTTGGAATTATTAATGGTAAGTATCATTATGCTAATAATTGGTGCTATATGTGGAGCATATTTTGCCAAACCAGTGGGAAATGCTTTGTTGCAAAATGAAATAGAATCCAGTCAAATAGAGGAAGAAGAAATTTCAAATCATTTTGGAAAAGGTCCAATGGAAATGCAATTTGGAGGTAATAGGCAGGTAGAAGCAATTGAAAGTATGGAAGCAGTTGTAGATATTACAGTGGTTGTGCAATTATTAGGAATTGGAGTACTTTTAACGTTAATGAGTAGTTTGGCTTCTATGATTAGCATTCAGAGGTTTAGTCCACTTACGATATTGAAAGAGAGGTCTTAAAATGGGAATATTAAAATTAGAAAAAGTAGGGTATCGCTATAAAGATGCACCAAAAAATACCTATGTATTTCAAGATATTAATTATGAGTTTGAGCAGGGCAAAATGTATGCCATTAAAGGAAAAAGTGGAAGCGGAAAAACCACACTTTTATCACTCATAACAGGACTTGAAAAATGCACAGAGGGAAAAGTGCTATATGATGGCAAAGATTTAAAAAAGAGGAATTTAGATCGATATCGAAATACCGATATTGGGATTGTATTTCAAAGTTATAATTTGTTACCAAGATTAACAGCAATTGAAAATATTATATTATCAATGGATGTTAGCAAGGTAAAAATAAAACACAAAAAGAAAAAAGCATTAGAATTAATGGAAAGTGTAGGTTTAAGTGAGCAACATAGCAAAAGAAAAATTTTAAAATTATCAGGAGGAGAACAACAAAGAATTGCAATTGCTAGAAGTTTATCATATCAACCTAAAATCATGATAGCAGATGAGCCAACACGGAAATTTAGATAAAGAAACCGAAAATGAGATTTTAAAGATTTTTAGGCAGTTAGCAAAAGAAGAGAATAAATGTATTATCATTGTAACTCATTCACAAAATGTTTGTGATGCAGTGGATGTAGTATATGAATTAGAAGGGAAAAAGTAAAAGGAAAGTAAGTAAAACAAAAGACTAGGAAGTTTTAAAATTCCTAGCCTTTTAAAATATTTAATGTCCGTGTTGCCTATTTGGCATAGGCTCATTTTCACTCTGATTTTGATATAACATTTGGATATCTTTTTCTAATTGTGCACGATGTTGAGCATTTCCCAAATCATAGTTTCTTTTAAATCCATAATCTTCAAGATTAAGAAGAAGAGTATCATTTTTAGAAAAGTTAGAAAGGTTGATAAGAGCTCCTTTATCATTTGGGTCAAAACTTATGATGGAAGTACAATTGATTTCGCCACTTACATTAACAGTTGATTTACCTTCGTGATGTTCTACTAAGTTTTTCATATTATGTGGATTGATAAATTGATTTTGAATATTACCATTTGCGTCTGTATATTGAGCAAGAAAATTATCAATATTAAATACGGCACCATCAATCGATAAATTCTCCTGATAGGTAACATCAACATCTGTCATTCCAAGTGATTTTAATTTTTGTAAAAGGATTTCTTGTTTAGCCATTTTTTCACTTTCTAATGAAAGAAATTGTTCTTCTATTCTATTAAATTCATCTTTTTTCCAAATTCGGACTTTCCAATTATCAGTCATTGCTAAAAATGGTACGCCGACTTTTAAATCGCTTTCTTGAATTTCATTTTTTGTTAATAAATCAAAATATCTTATTTTATTAGAATTCATATTTTACTCCTTTTCCTATCTATTTTAGCATGATTTTGTTGATTTTACAACTATTTTTCGTATTTACCAGTAGAAAAATTAAGCAAAATTCTATAAAAGGAGGAAATAAGCAAGAGACTTACAAAAAAATGTCGAAAAATGATTGCAAAAATAAGAAAAATGTAGTATAGTTTTTTAGGGTGTAAAAAATGAAAGATTTATTTCAGAATAAGCAAAATAAATATTTCATGATAGCAAGCAAAGCATTGCTTATTTTTGCATTTATTTTTATCTTATTTGGTACTAATATTTATTATTAGTATTTTTTTATGCCCAAAAGAAAATAAGGGGGAACAGAAATGGGAGAGAAAAAATTACTTTTAGATGTAAACGAAAAACCACCAGTAGCGAAATGGATTATTTTAGCATTGCAACATGTATTTGCCATGTTTGGAGCTACTATTTTAGTACCAATTTTAGTCAATGCATCAGCAGGAGAAACCGTGTTAACCATACCAGTAGCATTGGTCACATCAGGAATAGGAACATTAATCTATATCTTATGTACCAAAGGAAAATCACCAGTATACTTAGGAAGTTCTTTTGCTTTTATTGCACCTTTAGCAGCAGCATTTTTAAAGGGTGGAACAGCAGGAGCCATGACAGGTGTAATGACGGTAGGTTTCATTTATATTGTATTTGCAATTGTAGTTAAACGAATCGGAAAAAACTGGATTAATAAGTTATTACCACCAGTTGTAATTGGACCAATGATTATGATTATTGGATTAGGCTTAGCACCATCTGCTATTTCACAAATTGGCTTAGCAACAGGAGCAGAAATCGAGTGGAAAGCGGTAGCAGTAGCGGTTATTACATTTTTAACCACGGCCATTGTTATGGTAAGAGGAAAAGGGTTCTTAAAAATTATACCATTTTTAATTGGAATCGTAGTTGGTTATGTATCTGCAATTTGTTTAGGATTGGTAGATTTTGCACCAGTAGCAGAAGCCGCATTCTTCAGTATGCCAGGATTTGCAATACCATTTGTTAGCTATATGCCAAGCTTTGCAGCAATTCTTACCATCGCACCAATTGCATTGGTTACCATGGCAGAACATATTGGAGACCATACAGCCTTAAGTGCGATTATTGATAAAGACTTATTAAAAGAACCAGGATTAGATAGAACCTTACTAGGAGACGGTATTGCCACTTTTGTAGCAGGATTACTAGGAGGACCTGCTAATACTACTTATGGTGAAAACACCTCAGTTGTAGGTATGACAAAAGTAGCATCTGTATGGGTAATTGGATTAGCAGCCATTTTTGCAATTTGCTTAGGATTTTTAGGAAAATTTACGGCCTTAGTATCTACTATACCAAATGCAGTATTAGGTGGAGTTTCACTATTACTATATGGATTTATAGCAGTAAATGGACTAAAAGTATTAATTCAAAATCAGATTGATTTTGGCAAATCTAAAAATGTAGTAGTAGCTTCTACGATGCTTGTTTTAGGATTAGGTGGAGCAGCAATATCCATTGTTGCAGGAGACCTTAGTGTAACCATTTCAGGAATGAGTTTGGCAGCAGTAGTTGGAATTTTATTAAATTTATTGTTACCAGCAGAAAAAGAAGAAATAAAAGAGAGTGAAGAAAAAGTAGAGCAAAAAGAAACAACACATGTATAAAAAACGAATTAAAAATTCCAGAGTAATCTGGGATTTTTAGTTTACTTTCATAAAAAATTAAGATAATAACAATTGAACTTTTAAGATTCATATGATATAGTATAAGAATAAAAAAATAGTACAAACTAAAAAACAAGGAGAAATAAAATGGAGAAGAATAAAATCATAACATGGACCATTAGAATTGTGATATTATTAGTAGTATTAGCAATGGTAGCATTTATCTTAAAAGTAGCACCAGACTATGGAAAGGATATCAATGAGGGGAAAACAAATTTAATTATCAACAACAATAACATTACCGCAAAATTAAAGAAAGAATTAATTGTACAAAAGGATGGGGAAATTTATTTAGCAAGAGAAGATGTAAAAAACTTCTTTGACCCACATCTTCATTATGATGCAGATAACAAAACCATAACAACCACTTCTGATACCAAAGTAGCAAAAGTAACACTAGGGGAAAATCAATTGGTGTTAAACGGAAAAATGGAAGAAATTAAAAATGGGATTTTAGAACAAAATGGAACCATTTATCTACCAATTTCGATTATGGAAAAAGTATACAATATTGAAGTAAATCATATCAAAGAAACCGATATCATTACGATTGATTCTTTAAATCGAGAACAAATAAAATATACAGTAGATAAAAAAACAAGTGTAAAATATAGAGCCAAAGTGTTATCCAAAACAGTAGATAAACTAGAAGTAGGAGAAAAATTTATATGGGTAGCAGATAACAACAAAGGTTGGTCAAAAATAAGAACTGAAAATGGAAAAATAGGATATATCAAAACGGAAATGTTAACCAATCAAGAAATTGCTAAACAAAAACAAGAAATGAAAAAACAAATAGAAGGAAAAATAAGCCTTGTATGGGACTATTATTCTGAATATGTGAGTGCACCCAATCGAGCAGGAACTAAAATAGAAGGTATCAATGTGGTTTCACCATCCTTTTTCTCATTAAAACAAGGAGAAGGAATCCAAATCAATGATAATGCAGCAAGAGGGGGAGAAGCCTATGTTCAATGGGCACATGAGAATAATTATAAAGTTTGGGCCATGTTTTCGAATAACTCTATGAGAGAGACAACTTCAAAAATATTAAATTCAGAAGCCTTACGAGCAGAATTAATAGAAACGATTGTAAATTTAGCAAAGCAATATAAATTAGATGGAATTAACATCGATTTTGAAAATATGAATGTAGAAGATAAAAATATATTCTCTTTATTTCTAATTGAACTAGCACCTCGATTAAGAGACATGGGAGTGGTAACATCTGTTGATGTTACAGCACCAGATGGAAGTGATACATGGTCTTTGTGCTACAACCGAAATGTACTAGCAGATGTAGTGGATTATATGATGTTTATGGCATATGACCAACATGGAACTTCTAGTAACAAAGCAGGAACTGTTGCAGGATACAATTGGGTGGAAGCCAATATTAAGAAATTTTTAGGACAAGAAGAAGTGAAGCCAGAAAAAATAATATTAGGTATGCCATTGTATACAAGATTATGGAAAACTAATATCGATAAGGAAGATAGTCTTACCAGTATAGTTGTTAATATGAATAAAGTAGAACAACAATTACCAAAAGAGGTAGAAAAAGTTTGGGATGAAGATTTAAAACAAAACTATATCGAATATACAGATAAAAATATCAAATACCAAATGTGGATAGAAGATGCCAAATCAATTAAAGAAAAATTAGGATTAATCAATCAGTATAATCTAGCAGGTGGAGCTTATTGGGAAAAAGATAGAGAATTAGAAGAGATATGGAATTTGACAAAAGAAATGCTAGAGATAAAATAGAGCAATAACCAGAGTTAAGAGAAAACTCTGGTTAATTTTTTATTAAGAAAAACAAAAACATCTAAAATCTATTGAAAAAGAAACCGTTTTATAGTATAATAAAAGAGTACAAAAGTATAAAAAGGAGAGAAGAAT
>CAOJXM010000033.1 GCA_948465625.1 uncultured Clostridium sp.
AAGATATTTTTATTCGAGAAGAAATACCTTACAAAATTATTGGTGGTTTAAAGTTCTATGAAAGAAAAGAAATTAAAGACATTGTTGCGTATTTAAGATTAATTCATAATACCAATGATAATTTAAGTTTAAAAAGAATTATTAATGAACCAAAAAGAGGGATTGGTAAAACTAGCTTGGATAATGTGCAAATCCTTGCAGAAGAAAATGGGATTTCGATGTACGAAGTGATTAAACATGCCGAAAACTATGGTTTAAATCGAGTTTATGCTAACTCTAGAGATTTTATTGAGCAAATCGAAGCTTTAAGAAAAGAACAAGAAAGCATTTCTTTATCTGAATTGGTAAAATTGACTTTAAATAAAACAGGCTATACCAAAGCATTGGAGCTAGAGAATACCGTTGAGGCAGAATCTAGAATTGAGAACTTAGAAGAATTTCTAACTGTTGTAATGGAGTTTGAAGAAGAAGCTGCGGAGAATACTTTGGGTGATTTCTTAGAAAGTGTTACTTTGTCAAGTGATATTGATAATTTGGATGAAGAACAAGATTATGTGACTTTAATGACCTTACACAGTGCAAAAGGATTAGAGTTTCCTGTTGTATTTTTAGTTGGAATGGAAGAAGGCATTTTTCCTGGTTTTAAATCCATTGGGGAAGAAAAAGAACTAGAAGAAGAACGTAGACTTTGCTATGTTGGTATTACAAGGGCAAAAAATAACTTATTTATGACTTGTGCTAAAAGAAGAACGATTTTTGGTTCAACCAGTTGTAATGCAGTATCGAGATTTTTGCAAGAGATTCCACAAAACTTGTTAACTGGTGCAGAACGATTAACTGCTACTTCTCGTAATTCTTTTTCTGATTCAAAATTGGATTGGAACTATGGAAAAGGCAGTAAAGTTACTACTTATCAAATGGAACCAGATAAGAAAATACCTACTGCTTCTAATCCTTCTGGCTTTAACTTTAGAACGCCAGAAAGTTTCTTAAATTCTCTTACCAAAACAGGTGCTAGTACTTCTACTACTATAGATTTTGCTAAGTATCAAGCAGGAGCAAAAGTATATCATAAGAAATTTGGCGAAGGTATTATTAATTATGTAGAACAAGAAGGAAATGATTTGAAAGTGGATATTACTTTTGATAAGTTTGGACATAAACGTTTAATGGCTAAGTTTGCTAACTTAGAAGTATTGGATTAGAAAAATAGGATATCAAAACGATATCCTATTTTAATATTATGTCCTAAGTATTATAAATATAGAATTGGACGGAAACTGTAGGCACTGAAAGCACCAGACGAAATATTGCTATTGCGACCGCTAGTGTAAAGGTTTCCTTTACCGCCTCTGTGAACGCAAGGATAGCTAACAAAGCTAGACGTCTCCGTTGTCCACTCTGCACAATTACTTGCCATATCATGAATATGACACTTCTCATCTTGATTTTCTCCTGTATTGTCTATCGTTGTATTTAAACTTTCTTGTATTGAATAATCTGCATCTCCAGAATACTTCTGAATAAACACAATTGCCGTATCCCATGCATAACTATTCATCAAATCACTGGTTGCTCCATAATTACTATCATACATATTTCTACAAGCGGTTGCTGCCTTAGGCTGGGTTATATTATTCCACAATTGTCCTACTTTTGGTGCGTAAGCCTCCCCATTAAGTTTATTTGGTGTTCCTATTGATACCTTTGAATTAGGCTTTCCATCGTCTCCATAACTTGCCTCATATCTTGCGATATAATAGCCACCATGATTTGCTACACTGGTCTTAAATGCATTGATATCTTTTGCTACTGTATTTTTTTTATTTGAACTCGCTAATTCTTGATAATAATTTCCTATCATTGCTTCTCCCTGCTCTGTCTCTGTTCCATCACTTGCAAAAGTATATCGATTTAACTTTACAGTCTCTCCATCCACCGCAATCCACACAAACTCATTTCCTTCTGCATCTTGTATAATCAAGCCTGCTTTTACTGCTTCCTCACTTGGTGGAGTACTTCCATTTCCCCAATTTGCTATTCCCTCATCCTTTGGCTTAAATCCCTTTGGTATTTCTGGATTAAAGGCTTCTGGTGTTCCACCATTAATCGTACTATTTTCAGTATAAATTCCATTACTATCTGGTTTTCCTGGTACATTCGGTGTTGGCGTTGGTGTTGGACTTGGCGTTGGTTCATTTTTTTGTGCCAATGTCTCATATACATCATCTATATGATTAATCCCTTGCTCATAGGTTTCTTTTATTACTTGCATTTCTTCTATTTGCGTTGCTTGTGCATTTGCACTATAGATATACATTCCTACTAGATACATCACGAAAAATAGCATAGCTAATAGCACAAATAAGGTAGCGGAACCATTTTCCTGTTTTAATCTCCTCATTGGTAACCTCCTAAAAAATCTTTCTCTTATTATTCTTTCCCATTATATTATTTATTATTTAATTTTTCAATATGTTTTAACCAAATACATCGTTCTTTTCTATCCCAATTGTTTATTACTATCTTCTAACGATTCTATTTTTTTAATTCCTTTACTATCTTTTAAAATACAATATTGTTTTTGGTTTTCTGTTAACGTAGGAATCAAATTTTCTTTTATACTATCTGTATGTATTTTATAATTTGTCTTAGCAAGTTCTCTTTTAACTGACCAATCTATTTTATTTTGGTAACTTTCATTTTGTTTTAATCTTTCAAATTCTGTTATTAAATAGAGTTTAAATTCTGTATTTAACCAACTTGCAAATTCAAAAGCAATATCTGGATGTGCAAATGTTCCAACACTATATTTACCACTACTTGGAATAATTCCAATTGCATTGAATTCTTTTTTCCAGCGATTTGGTGTCATTGTAAAACGATTGTATCCAACTTCCTCTATTTTAATTCTGTGGGATTCCACGGAATTAAAATTATCATTATGCAATTCTTCCCAAAGACTATAAAAATCAAAGGAATTTTTATTTGACATCCAATTTCTAATTACTCCTGACGGATCTTGTTCATTTTGATATTTGGCTAAATCTGTTAAAGATATATAATCGACTTTCCCTATTTTTGCAACTCTTATAGATTTATTTTTTACACTCATTTGGATTTCTATTCTCTTTTTCTCCATTTATTTTACACCTACTTTATCAATACTCTAATCAGCATTATAAAACAGTTGTTTTTATTTGTCAATATGTTTTAACCAAATACATCTCTCTTGATGTAATTTATTTGCAAATTGCCTTGCTTCTATATCTGGATACTTTGCTTTGATAACGTCTCCATTTACTTCTTCTAGGCATTTCTTACCAATCTTAGCAAAGGTAATTTCCTCTTCTTTTACCTCTCTTGTACTACACCTATCTGCCATTACCACAATGGCTAATCCCTCTAATCCCAATCTTGATTTGGCAACTCTTTCGATAAAACTCACCTTTTTGTTCACTGTCATTTTTGAAAAAATGCCACCTCTCATATGCTCTCTTGCTGCTGTTTTTCCACATTGAATCCAAACATTGGGAAGCTTTAATCGATGCCCTAATTTTTTTACAACTTCTCCCCCTTTTTCATCATGTCCATAATGATGTGGATACATACTTTTAGGAGTAACTCCTTTTCCCAAATCGTGTACTAAGGCACAAAAGCGGATTACAACATCCTTGGTCAACTGAGTTGCTTTATCTAGCACTATCATCGTATGGTTGTAACTATCTCCTTCTGGATGATATTCTACTGGTTGCAATGCCCCAATCAAATCTTGTATTTCCTGAAAATGAATCTCCAATAAATTCGCTTTCCTTAATGTTTCAAAAAAGATAGATGGTTGATTGGTTGCTAATGCTTTTCTAAATTCAACAAAAACTCTTTCTTTGGATAAATGTGAAAGTTCTGATTTTAGTTGTTCCATTAACTGAAGTGTATTTTCTTCTACTTCAAATCCAAATTCTGCTGCAAACCTGGCAACACGATAAGCTCGCAATGGGTCTTCTACAAAAGCTTTGCTTGTTGCTCTAATTACTCTCTCTTTCAAATCAGCTTGTCCCCCATATGGGTCAATGATTTGCTTGGTTAGCACATCTTGTGCCATAGAATTAATCGTAATGTCTCTTCTTGCTAAGTCTTGCTCAATAGATATCTCTTGATTGGTCTGAATTTTAAACTCTTTGTGACCCACTCCTACCTTTTTTTCTGTTCTTGCTAATGCAAATTCGTGATTTTCTAAATCAAATACTTCAAAATCTTTTCCTCTGGTTTTTGCCTGTGGAAATAACTTTATAAATTTTTCTTTGGTTAATCCCACCACGCAATAGTCTTCATCTTCGTTGTTTCTTTCTAATAATTTATCTCGTATGGCTCCTCCCACTAGATAAAGCCTTCCACCTTCTCTTTGTATTATTTGGGCTATTTCTAAAATTTCCATATTCGTCCCCCTGCTTATTATACCATGTTTTTTCCTTAAAATATAAGAAGCATTAAAAATTTTAAAATTTGACTAAGAATTCGATTGTTGACATATACTAATTATTGGAATATACTAGGGCTATAATCCAAATTTGTAAGGAGGTAAAAATGAAGGACATGATTGAAATTAGATGGCATGGTAGAGGTGGTCAAGGTGCTAAGACTGCATCTTTATTACTTGCTGATGCCGCTTTTAATACTGGAAAATATATTCAAGGTTTCCCTGAATATGGTCCAGAAAGAATGGGGGCACCCATTACTGCCTATAACCGTATTAGTAGTACTCCGATTACCATTCACAGCAATATTGATAAACCAGATTATGTAGTCGTAGTGGATGATACTTTGTTAGAAGCAGTAGATGTTACTGCTGGATTAAAAGATACTGGTGCTATTATCATTAACACCACCAAAAGTGTAGATTACTTAAAAAAAGTTTTACCTTATACTGGCGATATTTACACCATTGATGCTAGAAAAGTTTCTATGGAAGCTTTGGGAAAATATTTTCCAAATACACCAATGCTTGCTGCAATTGTAAAGGTAAGTGGTGTTATGAGTGAAGAAGCATTATTAGAAGATATGAAAGGTTCTTTTCAACATAAATTTGCCAAAAAACCAGAAGTAATTGAAGGAAATATGAAAGCATTGGAACTTGCTTTAAAAGAAGTTCACAAAATTTAACAAGGAGGAAAGATATGACAGAAGATTTTATCAATAAAAATACCCCTTGGCAAGAATTAACCGAGGGTGGAAATATTTATCAAGCTGGTAATGCTATGGAATTTAAAACAGGAGATTGGCGTTCGATTCGACCTATCTTTTTATCTGATAAGTGCAAACAATGTGGACTTTGTTTCCCCGTTTGCCCAGATAATGCCATTCCAGTCAATCAAGATTTAAAAAGAGAAGATTTTAATTATGATTATTGCAAAGGTTGTGGTGTGTGTGCAAAAACCTGCCCATTTGGTGCAATTGAGATGAAAGAGGAGGGTATGTAATATGAGTATTCGTGAACGTTTAAGTGGAAATGAGGCAGCCGCTATTGCCATGAAACAAATTAATCCTGATGTAGTAGCTGCATTTCCTATTACCCCTTCTACTGAAATTCCACAGTATTTTTCTACTTTTGTTAGCAATGGTAGTGTTGATACCGAATTTGTTGCTGTAGAAAGTGAACATAGTGCAATGAGTGCCTGTATTGGAGCCGAGGCTGCTGGTGGAAGAGCCATGACTGCTACTTCTGCAAATGGATTGTCTTTTATGTGGGAAATGATTTACATCGCTTCTAGCATGCGACTTCCGATTGTAATGAGTTTAGTCAATCGTGCTGTTTCTGGTCCTTTGAATATTCATAATGACCATTCTGATGCTATGGGGGTTCGAGATGCTGGTTGGATTATGCTATTTTCTGAGAATAACCAAGAGGCTTATGATAATTTAATTATGGCTCACAGAATTGCAGAACATGAGAAAGTATTATTACCGCTTATGGTTTGTCAAGATGGATTTATTACTTCTCATTCCATTGAAAATATTGAGTTAATCGAAGATGAAAAAGTTAAAAACTTTGTTGGTACTTATCAACCAAAACATTATTTATTAAATGAAAAAGAGCCAATTTCTATGGGACCTTTGGATTTACAAGCTTATTTATTTGAACATAAAAAGCAACAAGCACAAGCGATGGTGGACGCAAAAGACGTTATTTTAGAAGTGGCTAAAGATTTTGAAAAATTAACAGGTAGAAGTTATGGATTTTTTGAAAGCTATCAATTAGAAGATGCTGAAATTGCTATTGTTTGTATGAATTCTACTGCAGGAACTACAAAGTTTGTTGTAGATGAGTTACGTGCAAAAGGAATCAAAGCAGGATTATTGAAAGTGCGTGTTTATAGACCTTTTCCAGCTTTTGAAATTGCCCAAGCTTTATCTCACCTAAAGGCTGTTGCTATTTTAGATAAAGCAGATTCTTTAAATGCTGCAGGTGGTGCTTTATACACAGATGTTACTTCTTCTTTGTATGAAAGTAAAGCAAATGTTGCTACTGTAAACTATATTTATGGAATTGGTGGTAGAGATACCAAAGCAGATGATATTGAAAAAGTATTTATGGATTTGAGTGAAATTGTGCAACATGGAAAAGTAGATAATCCATATCGATACCTAGGATTACGAGGTTAGAAAGGAGAGTTTAAAATGGCATATAATTTAAAAGAAGTTGTGGCAAATAGGCCAAATCGATTTACATCTGGTCATAGAATGTGTGCGGGTTGTGGTGCACCACCTGTTGCAAGAATGATTATGCGTGCTTTAAAACCAGAAGACCACGCTGTTGTATCAGGTGCTACTGGCTGTATGGAGGTTTCTACTTTTATTTACCCTTATACGGCTTGGACGGATTCTTTTATCCATTCTGCTTTTGAAAATGCCGCTTCTACTTTATCTGGTGTAGAGGCTGCTTATAAAGCAATGAAACGTCAAGGAAAGTTAAGTGATACTCATACCAAATTTATTGCTTTTGGTGGAGATGGCGGTACCTATGATATTGGAATTCAAGCATTATCTGGAGCTATGGAAAGAGGACATGACATGGTATATGTGTGCTATGATAATGGTGCTTATATGAATACTGGAATTCAACGTTCCTCTGCTACCCCAAAATTTGCAGATACCACTACTTCTCCTGCAGGAAAAGTAGTACCTGGTAAAATGCAACCAAGAAAGGATTTAGCAAAAATTATGGTAGCTCACCATTTACCTTATGTGGCTCAAACAATTGGTGTTAATAATTTTAAGGATTTATACGAGAAATCAGAAAAAGCAATTTATACAGAAGGGCCAACCTTTTTAAATGTGCTAGCACCTTGCCCTAGAGGTTGGGGCTATCCAACTGATATGCTAATGCCGATTAACAAATTAGCGGTGGATACTTGCTACTGGCCTTTGTATGAAGTAATCGATGGGAAATATAAAATTAATTACAAACCTGCTAAGAAGTTGCCAATTGAGGAATTTTTACGACCACAAAAAAGGTTTAAGCATATGTTTTTACCTGGAAATGAGTGGATGATAGAGGAATTTCAAAAAGAAGTAGATGAACGTTGGAATGAGCTTCTTATGTTAGAAAAATGCACGAATAATGTCGATTTTGCTGAATAATTATGTTTCTAACACTTTGACATATATAGATAACTTTGTTATAATGTGTAGCATGAAACTTATTGTTTTATTTTCAAGTCTTGCAAATTGCAAGCAGAAAGGATGTTATGGCTAGGCGAATACCAGATGGACGTGTACCAAAATGTGAGCAATGCTCTTATCACACTCTTTGTGGATTTGCTTCCTGCACAAACAAGGACAATTGCGAAGATTGTGTGAAGCGTTGTTGTGTATGTGATGCAACTTGCACTCGGTGCCATTTAAGTTGTGCGAATCGCAAAGCCAATTATCAGAACGAAATCTGTTTAGTTTAAGACGTATCCCCATACTTTTGTATGGGGATACACCTTTTCTTATCTTTGCATTACGTCAAATCCAGTTAAGTCTGGCTTTGCCACTTCGCTATCTTTTACCGTGTTAATTTCAATATCATATTCGGTTGTATTTTTGATGGCATTTGCATTTTTTCCTTCTTGCTTTATCACAAGTCCAGTTGCTTCTTCTATCCAAAATTTAAGTTCTGCACTGTTTGCTTTTGTACTATCGGTTACTACCGTATAGGTTTTTAAGTCAATATTAGCCTGACAAGAAACAACAATACAATCTTTTCCTTTATAGTTTTCTTTTTTTACTTCTTTTATATTGGTATGGGTGATACTATTCATAATATTGATAATTCCTTTTTGTGCTGGTAAATCTTTTAGGCTTTCGTTTAGGGAATCATTTTTGAATACATTAGCTGTTTTTGCATTTGCATTGATCGTTATTTGTTCTTTGGTATCTAAATCATGCCAAGTGCGAATTAAGTCAGATTCCGTAATAACAATATTTCCTTTTACAATTTTGGTAACATTATCACTAATGTTTCTATATTTTAAGATATAACTATCATATTGCAAACCTTTTTCTAATTGTGTTATGATTTCTTCTTTACTCATACTTATAGTTTTACTTTTTGCATTTTCTGGTGTAACTACTTTTAATGCAAATATCCCCACTAAAATAAGAAT
>CAOJXM010000034.1 GCA_948465625.1 uncultured Clostridium sp.
ACCTCTTGTAACATCCTTTTATTAATCAAAACGGTATCAATCAAATACTTCTGTGTTCCTTCTACAACTCTTCCCTTTTGTATAATATTTTCCATATCTAAAAAAGTATCTTTAAATAATTGATACACATCCTCTTCTACTTCAAAATGACATTTTCGAATACTTGGTCCAATACAACAAATGATATCTTTTGGGTTGCAATCATATTCTGCTACCATTTTCTGAACTGCCTTTTGCCCAATCTTTTGTAGTGTTCCTTTCCAACCAGAATGAACGTTTCCTACTACCTTTTTTACTGGATCATAGAAAAAGAGTGGAATACAATCGGCATATCCTAAAGAAAGAAAAACCTCTTTTTTATCCGTTAACAATCCATCCACATTTGTTAATTCTTGTTCAAAAATACTAATTTTCTCTCTTCCTTGCTCAATCTTTTTTATCACATCTGTATGGGTTTGATATGGCCTTACAATCTTATTATACTCTACTTCCAAGGCTTTTGCTAGTTTCTCATAGTTTGCTAAAAGCACTTCTTTATTTTGCATAAAAGTGTTACTTCCCATATCAAATCCATTCGTAGATAGTGTATAGGCATGCACAATTTCTGGATAAGCTAGTAATTTTTTAAATTGTATATACTCTACTTCTTTTGTCTTTATCTGTATTATATTTTCGTTTTCCAATTCCACTTTTTCACCTCATACTATATATATTCAATTGGCACATAATAATTATTCTCATCGATGGCCATTATATTTTCTATCATACATAAAACAATTCCATTTCCCACTTCTACTCCAAACTTTTCTACAACATCAAAATTTTTTAATGCCTCTTTACCAGGATTGGCTGATTTCTTAATTTCCACTGGATACACTTTATTATCATAAAATACCAATAAATCTATTTCCTTTTGATTGGTATCGCGATAATAATATAATCTAGTTCTAGCATCTTTTCCATGATTGGTATAAGATTTAATAATTTCACTTATTAGATAAGTTTCAAAAATAGCACCATTATAAGCACTTCTTTGCAATGTTTCACTGTTCATATATCCTGTTAAATAACAGGCCAAACCAGTATCCATAAAATAAATTTTAGGCCTTTTAATCGCCTTTTGTACATTATTGTTAGAATATGCTTGAAGCATATAAACCAAATGTGTATTTTTTAGAATAGAAATCCATTCTTCTACTGTTTTGGAATCAATTCCAATGTCATTTGCAATGTCAAATGCATTATATTCCTGTGCAGTTCTTGCTGCAACAGAAGAAATAAATTTAAGAAATTTACTTTCATCTTTGACATGAATTAACTCCCTTACATCTCTTTCTATATAAGTTCGGATATAAGTTTCGTAGAATTGTTCTCTATTTCTTCCCTTTTCATTATTTACCTCTGGATAACTTCCATTAATAATCTTTTCGAATATTTTTCCAATTGATTTTGTTTGTACTCTTTCCTTCTTTTTTAGTAAATTGATATCTGGTATAAATACGGTTTCTTCTAGATTTTCTAATTCTCTTGTTGAAAATCCATGTAAATCCAAAATTCCAATTCGTCCTGCTAGTGATTCACTTACTTCCTTCATGGTTTGAAATACTTGAGAACCTGTTAAATAGTATAATGTTCCTACTTCCTTTCCATCTCCAAACATTTCATTTTGTCTTGCTTGATCCACTTTTATTTTAATATAAGATAATAATTCTGGTGCATATTGAAATTCGTCTATGATAAGCGGTGCCTCATAACTTCTCAAGAATAATTCTGGGTCTTCTTTTGCTTGACTTCTTATTAATAAATTATCCAAAGAAACATAATTAACTTTCTCCTTTGCTGTAGCTACTAAGTGGTTTAATAAAGTAGTTTTCCCTACTTGTCTTGGACCAGTTATCATAATAATGGGACACTTATCTTTTAACTCTTTTAAACTTATTTCCATTGTTCTAGTTCTATACTGTTTCATATTTTCCTCACCTCATACTTTTATTATATCCCATTTCCTTTAAAAAGTCTATTATTTTTTAGATAATTTTGGAATGCTACTCCAAATTTATCTAAGTTTTTGCAAAACAAAATCCACACACTCTTCTAATTTTTCTAGCAATTCTAGTTTATTGTACATCTTGTAATCCTCTTGTAAGTAAGTTTGTGTTCCCTTTACTACTTCTTGAACATACAAAATCGTATTTTTAATATCCTCTTTAGTATAAGTAAATTCTTTTAAATCTTTTGCTTGTTCTAATATACGATCCTCATAAATTGGATATTCCATCTTAGTTGTCCTTTTTAAATAATCCGAAAACATTGCAAAATCTTTTTGTTTGATTCGCACTCCCTCATCATAATGCATTTTGTGTACGCTACCATCCTTTAACTTTACACTTATCATTCGCATATTGGAATCTACATTCTTAAAATAATTGGTATAGGTATTTTTGTTCCAAAAATAATCGGTTAAAAGATGAACATAATAGCCACATAAAATAGGATTTTTTAACTGCTCTTGATATTCCTCATAAAAAGCTTCGATTCCTGGTAACTTTAGCAATATTTCATTAATTACTATCCTTTGTCTACTATAATGAGTAGAATAATCGTTAATTCGATTCGATATATCTTTTACTAAATACCCTTCTAAAATATCTGGCATAATATTACCAAATAGAAAGGTATTTGAGGGTAGCTTTAATTTTTCATTTACCCTACTTGCTACTACAAAATGCATTGGCCATGATGGCATTGTTATCCCTCCTGTTTTAGTTGTTCTAAAATAACTTGTTTTTCTACATTTTCTATGTAATGATACTCGTTTTTAGCACTGTTAAATCCACAAATGGATTGATACTCGCAATATTCACATGGTGTTTTCTTTTTCTTAACGTGATAATATGGGTTTAAGTCAATTTTTCCATTCATAATTTCTTGTGCAATTTGTTTAATAATGGTGTTCATGTATTTTTGTAAATCAGCAAATTGCTCTTTTGTAACGACACTAGAACGTGTATTACTTAGTTTCTCATTTGCATCAATATAGGCTGGCACTAAGTTAGATGCCCCTTTCTCTAGCTGTTTATCCATCATCCTAACTACTTTTACATCTGCTAAAATTAAGCCTTGCATTTTAAATTTCTTCTTGATTTCTAGTTCAATTTCTTCGTCTGTCATATTTTTATTACTTTGAATCATAGGGTCTATTAAATTAAAATACAACACTCCTGCTGGCAAAAAATCCTCCATATTTGTTACTGCATCTAAATAGGTCAGTAATTGTATTTGCAAACCTGCCACCACTTCATTTAAATCAATATTTTTTAAAGAAGATTTATAATCAATAATTCTTACATACTTGCCGTCTTCACTTTGTGCTAAATCAATTCGGTCAATTTTACCTGTTAATTCTACCTTCCTTCCATCTTCTAAGGTTACTTCGATTGGCTCATATTTTGCATTTTTCTTAAACTCTACTTCATTTCCAATTACCTCAAACTCACTTTGCGTAATACTTTGTATAATATATTTCATCGATTTTAAAATAACTCTTTTTAATCTTTGGGTTAGCAATTTATATTTGGGAGTACTGGTAAAAATATAGTTTTTGTTTAGATGCAATTTCTCATTTATAATACTTTGTACAATTTCCTCTATTTGCTCTTGTGTCATTTCTCTTAAATGAAGCTCTCTTTGAGCCACTTGTGAAAAGAACTCATCGATTACATCATGCATAAAACTTCCTGTATCTAAACTCTGTATTTTAAATAACGATTGACTCGATAATTTTAAACCATACTTTAGGTAAAAGGAAAAGGCACATCTTCTATATTGCTCTAACTTAGAAATACTGGTTTTTAGTACATTTCCATAGAGTCTTTGAATATTTTCTTTACTAATATCGGTTGGCTCATTGTTAAATTTTAGCCCCTCCATTGCTTGCTCTAATTTTGCTTTCCACTCTGGATTTTTTTCATATATAGCAAATGCATCTAACCATACTTCTTCTATTTCTTCTCCATCTTCTAGGGCTCGTATTTTGGTTAATAAAGATTCAAACGTAGCTTGTTTGGTTGTAATTTCAACTTTACTTTCAATTAAATCACTGGTTTCCTCTAACTTTACAAATATCTTTTTTAGCCTTGCCTTTAACATAGATGGTCTTAAAGGTTTCCCTTCTTTATCAGAAGAAACATAAGATAAATAAAGCTTTTCTTCTGCTGTGGAAAAAGCTTTATAAATATTAAAATTATCTTCATATAGTTTTTCCAATGTACCTTTTGCTAACTCTACTTGGCTTTCTTTTAAAGATTGTCTATCCTGGTCATTCAAAAAACCTTCTTCTTTATTTACACTTGGAAACTGCCCATCATTTAATCCTACTATAAAAATGGCTTTTACTTTATGTGTTCTAGAACGTTCTATATCTCCCATAATCACTTGGTCACATGTTCCTGGTATTTTTCCTAGTCCACTATTTTGCAAACCAACCTTTAAAATTTTAGCATATTGCTCAAAACTTACTTTCTCTTCTTTTAATACCAATACTAACTCGTCTAATACTAAAATAAAAGTATCCCAACTGGTTTTGTGTTCACTAGCTAAATCAATTTGTCCAATTTCCTCTAATTGCTCTATTTTTTCTTGTAATTTTTGGTCAATTTCATTTTCCATTAAAAATTCATATAATGCTTTTGAAATCTCTTGGCAAGTTTTTCTTTGTTCTAGTTTACTCTTAAAATCTAATAATGGTTTTACTACTCTTTTTCTTATTTGATTCGCTTTTTCTAACATCTCATCATTTTCTGCTATAATAAAGTCACCTTGATACCATTTACTTCCTTTGATTCCATATTGAATACAATAGTTCTCAAAAAAGAACATTTCTTGCATAGAAATCTCACAAAAACCACTTTTAATATAGTTAAATACCGCTTCATAAGACCAGTTTCTAGCAAATACCTCTAAAATAGATAACACATATTTTACCAAAATATTTTGCCCTAAATCTTTTTTTTCGTCTATAAATACGGGTATCTCATATTTGCTAAAAACAGCTTTGGTAATAGAAGAATAACTATCTACATTTTTAGCAATTACTGAAATATCTTGGTAGCGATAGCCATCCTCTCTTACCAATTTTACAATGTTTTTTGCTACCTGTTCCATTTCTGAGAATGGATTTTTGGCTAAAAACAATTCGATTGCTTCTGGCTTTTCTAAGTATTTTTGAGGTTTTACCTCATATAGGTTCCTTTCTAATATAAATAACTCTTGCTTTTGAAACCTTTTACATTCTTTTAATTCTACTGCTTGCTCGATTTCTACTCTTTCTTCTTGTGCTATTTTTAATAAGCGATTGGCCGTTTCTTTATTGGTGAAAAATACATCTTTGTCAATATTCGTTCCTTTCTTGATACTATCTGAGCAAACGGTAATATTGACTTGTTTGCATTTTTTTAATAAACTTCGAATAAGTTCATATTCTTGCTGGGTGTATCCCACAAATTCGTCAATGTAAATAACGGTATTGGGATTAAACTCCTTTGATTGTTCTAACTTTTGTAAAAGCATGGTTAGCACATCATCTTCGTCAATATAATAATTTTCAATTTGATTTTGGTAGCTAGCATAAATGTTGTACATATCCTGTAATTTGGTTTTTAAATATAAATCTTGCGTTTCTTCTAAGACTTCCTGTATCGTTTCTACTCCTATATTATGCTTTTTAAATTCGGTAATGGCATTGACTGCTACTTCTATATTTTCTTCTGATTTCCCTAAAAATTTTAGTTGCTTTTTGTGCTCTTGCAAAATGGTATAAACTAACATCGCCTTTGCACTTTTAGAAAGAGTGGTTTTGGTTACTCCTCCTACTTCTTGAAACACCCTATGAGCCATACGCTCAAACGTTAAAACTTCTGCTTGCATAATGGCTTTTGTCTGAAGGCTTTCTAGTAGCTTTTTTTCTGCTGTAAAAGAAAATTGCTCTGGTGTAATAACATATATTTTTTCTTCTGTCTGTGTTCTATTTTTTATATCTTCAAAACAATATTGACTTTTCCCCGAACCAGCTCGACCATAAATCAATCGTAAACTCATGTTATCCTCCTTATTATCTTCTTTTAAGCAGTTTCTCTTTTCCAATAAAATAAATATTGCTGTGCCAATCCTGCCAAATTAGCATATTTTTCTTTGGCTAATGTTTCAATTTGTTTTTTACTTACTTTTGTTTCATCCTCTTGTTTGATATAGAGTTCATTCATAACTCTTCTTACCCATACATCAATCGGAAAGACTTCTAATCTTTTTAATCCAAATAGCATAATACAATCCGCTACTTTTGGTCCCACCCCTGGTAATTGTAGCAACTTTTCTCTTAAACTTTCTATTTCTTGTTCTTCTTGTAATTCTTCTATTGTAATTTCTTGATCTAAAAACAGTTTCGTTGTATCAAACACTCTTTTATCGCGAAATCCTAACCCTAATTTTCTTAAATCTTCTATGGTTGCTTTTGCTAATTGCTCCATAGTAGGAAAAGTATAATAGGCTTTTTCTTGCCAAATTATTTCCTCTCCATAAGCTTTTGAGAGTCTTTCAATAATTCCTTTTATTCTTGGAATATTATTATTAGCAGATATGATAAAAGATATGATGGTTTCCCATAAGTCTTGATTTAAAATACGAATCCCTTTACCAAAAACAATGCTGTTTTTTACATGTTCATCAATGTTTGCTAGTTGTTCTTTTAATTTTTCATAGTCCGTCTTTAAATCAAAATACTCTTCTACTACCTCTTCTAAATTTTTCTGGCTTATCCCCTTAATAATAATTTTCTCTTCTTGCTTGTTCACATTTAATACGCTTTTGTTAATAACTCCTGTGTAACTTCCATCTTGTTCTTCGTTCCACCTAAAGCATTGCCCACACTCAAAAATATGCTTTGGCTCAAAAGAGGCATTATTTTCTATGATATAAATTTGTTCTTTCATTCTTCTATTTCTCCTATTAAATCATACTCCTTTGCTTCCACCATTTTACATTTTACAAATTGGCCTATTTTATCCTCTGTTTCTTGTATATTTTTAATCAATACTACCCCATCCATATCTGGTACATCCATCTTACTTCTTCCGATATAATATTGGTTATCAAAAGACTTTGCTTCTATTAGCACTTCATAGGTTTTTCCAATCTTTTCTTCTAACACTTCTTTTGCTATTTTCTGCTGTAACTGCATAATCTTTCTATGTCTACTTTTTTTCGTTGCTGGATGAATTTGCTCTTTTAATCTAGAAGCTGGTGTTCCATCTTCTTTGGAATACATAAATACTCCCAATTTATCAAATCTAGTTTCTTTTACAAAATCATATAATTCCTCAAAATCTTCCTTGGTTTCTCCTGGAAAACCAACAATAAAAGTTGTTCGAAGAATTACATCTGGAATTTCTGTTCTTAATTTCTGTACAACTTTTCGAACACTTTGACTATCACTTTTCCTGTTCATCCTTTTTAACACTTTGCTTGAAATATGTTGTATTGGAATATCAAAGTAATGACAAATTTTACTGCTATTTTTTACTACTTGAATCAATTCGTCTGTAATGGTTTCTGGATATGAATACAAAAAACGTATCCACTTGATTGTTTCGATTTTCTCTAATTCTTGTAGTAGTTTTGCTAAATACGGCTCCCCATAAAGGTCTACTCCATACTTGGTAGTATCTTGTGCAATTACAATCAATTCTTCGATTCCTTGGTTAGCTAATTGCTCTGCTTCTTTTAAAATGTCTTCCATTGTTCGGCTCACAAACGGACCTCTAATAGAGGGAATCGCACAATAAGTACATCGATTACTACAACCTTCTGCAATTTTTAAATATGCCATTTTATCCCCTGTTGTAATTGTTCGATTATGATAATCTAACTGATATGTTGCTTGTTTCTCTTCTTTTAGTAGTTCTTTTATTTTCGTATCAAATTCTTCATACTCCTCACAAGCAATCCATAAATCAACTTCTGGTATGGCCTTTTCTAATTCTTTTTTATAC
Source organism: uncultured Clostridium sp. (assembly GCA_948465625.1). Classification (GTDB taxonomy): domain Bacteria; phylum Bacillota; class Clostridia; order TANB77; family CAG-508; genus CAOJXM01. The sequence continues at coordinate 8,046 of CAOJXM010000034.1, forward strand.
CTTTGTACTAAACAACCAGTTGCTACTAGGTATTTACACTTTCTTTTTTTGTGTTCTGCCATTTCTAATATGGTATCAATTGCCTCTTGTTTAGCACTTTCAATAAACCCGGCAGGTATTAATTAAAATAATTTCTGCTTCTTGTGGGTTATTTACTACTGTTAACCCATGTTTTTTTACTAAGCCTATCATCATTTCGGTATCAACTAAATTTTTACTACATCCTAATGAAATAAATCCTATCTTCATTTAACTACTCTCTTCCTATTCTTTTTTCTATTTCTTCTAATGCCTTTTTTAAATTTTTATAGGTCTTTTTATCGACTACTTTATTATCTTCATTTTCATAGGTACTAACCACTTTTCTAATATCTAGCAATTCATATTTTCTATTATTTTGATATAGATAAGTTGGAGTAAATTTTACTTTGGTTAATTTTGCCTTTGACTCCTCTGCTGTTACTTCTTTGGTAAATTGAACTTCTAAAAT
>CAOJXM010000035.1 GCA_948465625.1 uncultured Clostridium sp.
AAATTTTTCCACCTGCTTTGATATATTGGATTAAAATGTCTGCTTCTAAGCTTTCGAAATCTTTAATTGGTGTTCCAATTACTAAAGCACTGGCATCTTCTGGTACTGTATTATTCACTAACAAATCTAACTCTTTTACAGTATTGACATCGTTTTCTAATCCGTCTACTAGACCTGCTACTTCATTTGCAATTGCATATTCCTCATGCCCTGTTAAAAAATAAATTACAGGTTTATTTTCTAATGTTAAATCTACAATCGCATTGGTTAATTTTTGCTCTGATACATCAATTTGTTGATAGGTTGTGTAATCATACGTATATAAATCATAATTGCTTAATACTTTACCATTGTCTCCTACTTCTATTATTAAAACCGTATCTGTACTGACTTCATACTTTGTACTTAAGTCTGCTCGCTTGGTAATATCCTCAACCAATTCATAACTTATCTTTTCATTTTCCTTCTGATACTGTTTTACTAAATCTACTAAAGCAGATTCTTGCATTGCACCTATCACATACACTTTAACCTCTTTTTCTAACTCTCTTATCTTTTGCTTGGATGCTTCTGTTAGGGTAAATAATTTATTTTGCGTAACATCAATATCTGGTAAATCCAACTTTTTTACAACTACATTAATGCCTACATAAACAACCACTAATAAAGCTATTAATAGAATGGTTTTGCTCGTATCTCGTATCCATTTCTTTTTTAAGGTTTCTATGATTTTCTTCAACTTTCTTCCTCCTCTTTATTTCACACTTTTTCTTCTTTGTAGTACAAGCATGGTAAGTAAAATAAATAATGCACTAAATGTTACATATGCCACAATTTCCTCTAATGCGATTAAGCCTGCTGGAAATTTATCAAACATGTTAATTAAGGAAAAAGTAGAAAGTGTTTCACTAAAACTTGGTAAAAACCAAGTAATTATAAAAAATCCAATGGTAATCACTCCTGCTATAATTTGGTTTTCGGTAATACTAGAGGCAAACATACCAAAAGAGAGATAGGCCATACTAAGCATAATAAAGCCAAGTAGCGTTACCAATGCTGTTTGTAAATGTGGATTTCCTAAAAAACTTAAAATTACAAAATATAGTAGGGTAAGTACCGCAGTAACAACAATGACTAACATACTCGCCAAAAATTTTCCCATTACAATTTGTGTCATACTTTTTGGTGATGTATACAATAATTGCTCGGTTCCATTTTTTCTTTCCTCTGCAAACATTCTCATGGTAAGAATGGGAACAATAAACGTTAAAATAGTCGTTGCCGAATAAAACATATTCTCAAATTGTGCACTTCCATAAGTAATAACATCTAAATAAAAGAATACACTACTCATTAATAAAAATAGTCCTATAAAGACATATCCTATAGGGGATAAAAAATAACTTTTTACCTCTTTTTTCATAACAGCCCACATCTTTCTATTTTCCCTCCTCTTTATTTTCAATTAATTTCATAAAAGCATCTTCTAATGTAATTTCTGTCCTTTTCATTTCAAATATGGTAATATGCTCTTTGGCATATTTTTCAAATATTTCTTTTCGTAAATCTACCTCTTCTTTTGATGTAATGGAATATTGCTTTGTTCCATCTTGATTATCTCGAATTAGTTTTAATTCTTTTACTCCTTTTATGTTCTTGGTAATCTTTTCTATTTTATTTTCTTTATCCTCTACAATTACCACGATGGCATTTTCCTTTTTTACCTTGTTTTCTAAGTTTTGTGGGGTATCGATTGCCACAATTTTTCCTTCGTTAATGATAATAACTCTTTGGCAAATTTGGCTAACTTCTGATAAAATATGAGAACTTAGTATAATGGTATGCTTTTTTCCTAAGGATTTTATCAAACTTCTAATTTCGGTTATTTGTTTTGGATCAAGTCCTACTGTTGGTTCATCTAAAATAAGTACTTTTGGATTTCCTACTAAAGCTCCTGCCATACTAACTCGTTGTTTATATCCTCTTGATAAATTTTTAATTAGTTTGCCTTCTACTTCTTTTAGCTGAGTTTGTACTAATACCTGCTCTACTTGTTGGCTTCTTTCTTTTTTAGCAACTGATTTTAATTCTGCCATATAACTTACAAATTCTTTTACCGTCAAGTCTTGATAGAGTGGTACCCCTTCTGGCATATAACCTATCTCTTTTTTTGCTTTTTTAGAATTTTTAATGGTATCCATTCCATTGATGAGTACTTCTCCCTCTGTTTGCTCAATAAATCCTGTCATAATATTCATGGTAGTACTTTTTCCTGCTCCATTTGGTCCTAATAATCCAACAATTTCTCCTTCTTGGATTGTAAAGTTGATATTTTCTAATGCTTGAAATGCTCCATACTTTTTACTCACATTTTTTACCTGAATCAACTTTTGTTACCCCCTGTCTTAATAAAATTTTAATAATTATGATATTACCACGCTTTTTTTGTAATTTCAATCCATTTTCGCCAGTTCACAAAGAATTTACATAGGAGGCTAATTTTGGTTACAAAAAAGAACCAAGTTTTTTGTTTTGTACACAAAAAGAATTGGTTCTTTTTTCTTTATGGTTTTAATGCTGTAATTGGCACAATGTAAATACCAGTTTCTGGATCTCTTGCGATGATATCGGTATAACCAACAATCACACACATAAATTTTGGTTTTTTATTCATATTGTTATAAAAATTCAATAAACTTTTTTTCGCTTCTTCTACCTGATGAAATCCTAATTTTATTTCAATTGCTGCATATTCTCCATCAGAAAACTCAAGAATCGAGTCGACCTCTAATCCTGTTACATTATCTCTAAAATGATATAGTTTCCCATCCCAATAATCCATATAAATCCTTAAATCTCTTTCTACTAATGCCTCAAATAAAAATCCAAAAGTTTTTAAATCATTGATTAATTTATCTTTGCTTAAGTCTAAACAAGCACTTGCAAGAGACGGATCGGTAAAGTGCCTTTTGGGTGACTTTCCTACTCTTTGTGAAGAATGATAATTTTGATTATATGCATTTTGATTTTCAATTAAATGAAGTCGATTTAAAACATCTAAATAATCTTCCACTGTTGCTCTACTTTCTATCAGTTCCCCTTCGTTTTCATAATTTTGTATATCCTTAACTAATGTTTGATTTCCAATGATTGTTGTTTCATTTCTAGCAAGACTTCTTAGCAACATTCTCATCTTTTCTTTATTTCGCTTTTTCTCATCATGAATATCACTATCTAATATTGCTTCAATATATCCTTTTGGAATAAGACCAATTTTATCCTCTGCTATATTTTGATTGGATGGCCAACCTCCACGAATAATATAGTTTGCTAAGTCTTGTAATGTTACAGTTTTTGAGTTTTTTTTCGCTTTTTGTTGATTATGATACATATCCATAATAGAGGCTTCTCCTGTTGAATCACCTGACTCATATAAACTCATTGGATACATATTGATTTTCCCTATTCTACCTGCTCCAGAATGATGTACTTTTTCTTTTTGCTTTTCATCTGGTAACTTAGTAGAACATGTTAAAATATAATTTCCTTTTTGAGTCGTATCATCACATTTTCTTCTAACTGCATCCCATATTTTAGGTACTAAATTCCATTCGTCAATTAATTCTGGTGCTTTATTATCTAATATATATTCTAAACTTAATTCTGCTTTTTGCTTTGTTTCTTCATCCTCTAACGAAACCTCACTATTGGCATGATTTAAAGAAGTCCATGTTTTTCCACACCATTTTGGACCTTCTATACTTACTGCCCCAAAAATAGAAAGATAGTTTTCAATTTTTTTATCTACTAATCGCTCTATATATTCTTTTTTCTTTAATGACATTGTTTTCATACCTCTCTTTTTTATTATATCCCATTTTCAATATTTTTGCAACGTTTATTATACACTTTTTAATAATTTTAATATACACTTTTTAACAATTTTAATATACACTTTTTAATAACTTTATTATACACTTTTTTATTCCACAAAAAGTTCTTGAAAATCCACTTCCCTCATATGAATAAGTACGAGGTGATATTTTTGGAAGGTATCTATCCTTTTTTCATTGCATTTTTATTAATCTTTATTTCTGAGTTAGGCGATAAAACCCAACTACTTGTTTTATCCTTTTCTACCAAAGCCAAAACTTATTCTATTTTGCTTGGAGTAGCACTTGGCTCCTTTTTTAGCCATGGAATTGCTATTCTATTTGGAAGTACTCTAGGCAATTTTGATAATATTACCCTTCATCTTATTTTAAAATTTATCACTTATCTTTCTTTTTTATTTTTTGGTATCTTGACCTTTACCAAAAAGCAAGAAAATACTTCAAATACCAAATCTGGTTTCCTAAATAAACTCTCTAATTGCAGTTTTAATTTTGTTTTCATGATTGCTTTTAGTATTGCTATTGGAGAATTAGGCGACAAAACCTTCCTTGCTTCCTTAGGACTAGGCATTCAATATGCAGGTGCTAAAGTTAGTTTAGTATTAGGCGCTATCCTAGGTATGGTTTTAAGTGATTTGCTTGCTGTTCTATTTGGTAAATTTTTAAACACCAAAATTTCAGATACACTAATGAACACCCTATCTGGTATCCTATTTTTATTATTTGGTAGTATTGGCTTAATTGGATTTTTCCTTGCAATTTTATAATTTTTAAGTTAAAATAGAAACATCAGTATAAATTAGGAGGTTTCTTATGACAAGTAAACAACGTGCTTATTTACGAGGATTAGCCAATTGCCTTGATGCCGTATTTCAAATTGGGAAAAATGGATTAAATGCCAATTATATAAAACAAATTGATGATGTATTAGAAGCAAGAGAATTAGTAAAAATTACGGTTTTAGAAACAGCACCAGAAACAACTCGTTCTCTTGCTGAAGAATTAGCCAATTCTACTCATTCTGTTTTGGTACAAATAGTAGGAAATAAAATTACGCTATTTCGTCAAAGGGTAAAGAATTCTAAGATTACATTGCCTTAAGTTCTATTCCCTATTCAAAACGCATATACTTTACTAGATTTTAGGAGGTAACTTAAATATGCGTTTTTCTTATTCTTTATGGAACAAAATTTTAGCCTTTTGCTTGGTTTTTTCCTTTTGTTTTATTCCTGTTAGCCTTGCTACAGAAAGTACCTATGTATGGTCAAATGCTAGCAATGCTCTAGATGCTTTACCAACTACTGCTTCTACTTCTGAAAATACGAATTCTTTAAAATTAGAAGCTGGTTCTGCTATTTTAATCGAACAAAATTCTGGTAAAATATTATATGAACATAATATACATGAACCACTTCGTCCTGCTAGTGTTACCAAAATTATGAGCATCTTACTGATTATGGAAGCTTTAGATAGTGGTCGAATTACCTTAAACGACCAAATTCCTTGTAGTGAAAATGCTAGCAACATGGGTGGTTCCCAAATTTGGCTTGATGTAAGAGAAACTCTTAGTGTAGATGAAATGCTAAAAGCCATTTGCGTGGTTTCCGCTAATGATTGTACGGTTGCTATGGCAGAATATTTGGCTGGCTCTCAAGAAGCATTTGTTACGCAAATGAATGCTCGTGCAAAAGAACTTGGTATGAATGATACTACTTTTAAAAATTGCCATGGAATTGATGAAGATGGGCATGTAACTTCTGCTTACGATATTGCTCTTATGTCCAAAGAACTTCTAACCAAGCACCCTGAAATTACAAAATATACCACGATTTGGATGGACACTTTACGTGATGGAAAATCACAATTGGTCAATACCAATAAACTAATTCGAAATTATACAGGGGCTACTGGATTAAAAACGGGTTCTACTTCTGTTGCCTTATTTAACCTATCTGCTAGTGCTACACGAGATAATTTGTCTTTAATTGCAGTTATTATGAAGGCTCCTACTACTAACATTCGCTTTAATGAAGCTTCCAAATTATTAGACTATGGATTTTCTAATTATTCTTATGAGAAATTTGGAAATGCCAATGATGTTGTACAATCAATTGCAGTAGACAAAGGTATTACCACACAAGTAGAAGCAGTACTAGAAGATACTTGTGGTGCTTTAGTAAAAAAAGGGCAATCTAAAAACTTGGTGCAAAACATTATCCTAGAAGATAAAGTAAATGCTCCGATTCAAAAAGGACAAAAATTAGGAGAGATATCATATTCCATTAATGATGAAGTCGTTGGCAAAACCAATATTGTTGCAAATGCTTCGGTAGAAAAGATTAGCCTTTGGAATATGACTACTCATGTTTATCAAAATTGGTATCAATTAAATCGATAATTCTAGAGCCACAAAGATTTCTCTTTGTGGCTCTATTTTTTACTCTATTTTATCATTGTATTGTTCCAAATATTTTTGCACTAATTCAATTAATTCTCTAGCTGTATCAATCTGTGCTTTTGTTTCTTCATCTGTTGAAATATATTCATCATCATAATCGCTATCTTCTCTAACTTTTCTTGCCTGACTGATTTTTCTACCTATCATCTTTGGAAAAATTTCCGTTTTTAGATAATGCTGATTAAAATATGCTAATACATCTTTATGCCTTTTAAAATCCACTCTTTCTAAAACAAGTACTGCTCGAATCGCATGAAAAATTGCATAATACGCCCTATTGTTTGCATTCAAATATCTTTTATCATTATAATTAAATTCTGCATCCGATAAATCTTGTTTTGCTCTTTCTAATCTGTAATTTGCAAAGCTAATATTGGTAATTTCATTATCCATGTAAAATAACTCCTTCCTTTTGAACATTATAATAGAAAGGTATTACATTGGTTCTTTCATTGTATTTATCTATATTTTTTAGAAGTGGAGAAATTACAACATCATTTTCCATTTCCACATCACAAGCTATTTCTCTAATTTGATTTCTATATTCTATAATTTCTTCATCACTAAAATCTGTCAAAATCATAATATCGATATCAGAATTTTCGCTATAATCGCCTCTAGCATAAGAGCCATATAAAATTACTTTTTTTAGTCTATCTCCTAATAATTCTAGTAACTTTAATGTAAATTGTTGTATGACTTTATCAATTTTTCTTTGCATAATTACCTCCATTCCTCTCTTATTATACTATACCCACTCTTTTTTGTAAATATCTACTAAAAATTGGTATCAATTAAATCTATAATTCTAGAGCCACAAAGATTTCTCTTTGTGGCTCTAACGTAAATAATAAAAAAATAAATAAAAAGAAAAACGAAAAAACGTGTGAAGGTATCACACCTTCCTTTTATTTATATCATATTCCAGATAATTGTTCAAGTGTTTTCGTAAATTTTTTCTTTCTCTTACTCCTTCTTCTCCTCATTTCTGCCCCAAAATCAATCCAAAATTGAAAATCACTTGACATTTTTCCCTTTTTATCTTATGATTAATTCGAAAAAAAGATAGGAGGTACAATATGAATAATCTAATGTCATATTTATTTGAAACAAATGCAGTAAAAGTATGTCCTAAAGATAACCCATTTTGGTATACATCTGGAAAAATTGGACCTTACTTTATCAATACTCATTTTCTTTATGGAAGTGAAGCAGATGCTGTTACTTTACTAAACTTTATTGATACCAAAAAAGAAGATAAACTAGAAATGCCAAAAGCACTTTTTGAAAAAGTAAAAAAACAATACCAAGAAAATAAAATATACAATGATGTCGTAAACGAAATGATTACTTATATTAAAACAAATTTAGAAGTAAACGAAATCGACTATATTTCTGGTGGAGAAAGACGTGACTGGTTCTTCTCTTACATGGCTGCTCATTTATTAGGTAAAAAGCATATTACCCTATTTAAAGACTTAACAGCCGTTATTAGTGATTGTAATTTCGAAGAAACTGTAACCGCTTCTAAAATAGAAGGCAAAAAAGTTTTACATATTGCAGATTTAATTACCATTGCTTCTAGCTATATTCGTGCTTGGATTCCTACCATTCAAGAATTGGGCGGTGAACTTGTATGGAGTTTAGCTGTTGTTAACCGAATGCAAGGTGGAGATGAAAGATTATCAGATTTAGGTATTACTTCTTTATCTATGGCAAAAATTGATGAAACCTTATTTACTGAAGCAATGCAAAAAAATATCATCAATCAAAATCAATTTGAAATGATACAAAAATTTTTAAAAGACCCAGATGGTACCATGAAAGACTTTTTAATCACACACCCTGATTTTCTAGAAAACGCATTAAAATCAGATGCCAAAACGGCTGCTCGTGCCCAATTGTGTATTGATAGCAATATATACGAATTAACTTAAAAAACAAGATTCCTTCTAAAATAATGAAGGAATTTTTTTATTCTACTCTTAAAAAAACTTGATTTTTCGCCGAAATGTGCTATAATTGATACGCTCAAGCTATTAGCTTTTGTGTAACAATTGATGTTGAATAACATGAAAAGGAGGGAAAATAAGTATTACAAAGTAACTTCATGTTAACAAAAAAAACGACAAAAAA
>CAOJXM010000036.1 GCA_948465625.1 uncultured Clostridium sp.
ATTCTAAAGATGATTGAAATGCTGTTAATAGAACACGACAAAAATAATGAACTTCAATCAAAATTAGAAGAATACAAAAAGAGTAAAGACTAAATGTTTCATACATAGTCGGAAGTGGAAGTAAATTGCAGTTTGCTTCTGCTTTTTTATTAAAGACAAAAAAATAGTATGTGCATTGCAGTACACATACAAGTAAACAATATACACAACCAGAGCTAGAGTACATTGTTTAATGTAAATATATAATAACATCTTTTTTCTATTTTGTCAATTGCTAATTTTAAAAAAATTGCTCATTTCTTGAGCAATTTTTTTGGTAGCGAGAGGGGGATTCGAACCCTCGACACCTTGGGTATGAACCAAGTGCTCTAGCCAACTGAGCTATCTCGCCATATGTGTCTTTAATTGAACATACCTATTATAATAGTATATCCTATTTTTGTCAAGATTATTTAAAAAATTTTTTTGATTCTACAGCAAAACCAGAAATCTTTCGATTTCTGGTTTATACTTTTCATTTTTCTTGTTCTTTTTCCTCTTCTATTTCTTGAACAGTTGCTTTTTTTACTTGTGGTTGTATTGGTTGTATTTCTACTTCTTCTACCACTTTCTTATGCTTCTTTTCTCTATCTCTTTGCCTTACTTCTGCTTGAATTGGTTTTAACAATTCTTCATTACCTGGATTTGCTTTTACATATTCCTTTAATATTGGATTATCTCTAGCATCTTCTATTTCATCAATTGGCCCTGCTGCAATTAAACCTCCAACTCCTTCTCTAAATGCACTAAATATAGTAGAAAAGACACCTTTTCTTTTTACATCTAATTCCATATTTTCCATATATTTTTCTTAAACTTTGTTAAGATTTTCACCTCTCTTTAAACACTTATACTATAATGATAACATAAAAGGCAAGAAAAATCAAGCTTTTTCTGCCTTTTTGTGTTTATTTTTGTTTTTCTATACCTTATAAATATAATGTAACACGAAAAGTATAGGTATCGCTATCCAAATCTATTGAATAACGAGCTGCAGCTGGACAATCTGAAGCATTATATATAAAATTGTTAATTTTATTATAATATCCACGTACAACATCTATACCATTCCTAAAATCATTGATTGCTTCCTCAGTCGTCCATTCTGGAAAATTTCCTCCCATATCATAAATATTATTCACACTATAGTATCCAGTTAGTGGTGCTTCTGTTAATGAATAACATCCACCTTCACTATTAGTTGCCCATCCTGAATGTTTTGTTTCTATAAATTTTAATGCTGTATCCCATGCATAACTACTACATAGTTTACTGGTAACATTGTTTTCTGATTTTTTATATAGGTTTTCTCCTAATACCTTTGCCTCTGTTTTTCTAGCACAATATACAGTCAATCCTTTTTGAATTTTTAATTCTCTATTATATTCTGTCGCCACTCCTACTTCATATCTTCCAATATAGTAGCCTTTGTATTGATTTACACTTGTAATTTCATCACTTGGCATCGCTTCTACAAATCGAATTGGTCCTTCTGTTGTTGCTATTCTGATATTATGATTTAAATAGGCTAATCTGCTAGATTGTGAAGTTTCTGTTCTTTTCTCTCCTATTTGATAACTATTTGTTCTTGTGTCAAATTCCCACAATTCTGTTGAACCTTTCCATCCTTCTCTTTCAAACGCATATCGATTGTACGTATAACCACAACCTTCTTCGACTGGTATCCATACAAACTCATTTCCGTCTGTATCATTTTTGATAACAAATCCTGTTTCTTTGGTTCCTTCTATATGTGTAAATCCTTTTGGTACTGGCACTCCATCTACCATCGTATAATTTTTATTCTCATCATTATGATATTGGTCAATTAAATCTCCCATTTCTTTGTCAATTTCATTCAAACTGGTTGCTTCATTGTTGGCTGCATTCTTATAAATTTTTGCTCCCTCATCTGATTTCTTAAAAATTCCATTGTCTCCTACTGTTAAATTAATGGCTACTCCTGCTAAAATTAACATGACAATTACTGTGATAATTAATGCAATTAAGGTAATACCTTCGTTTTTTCTTGATAAAACTTTTTTCATTTTTACTACTCTCCTTCTTTTTTCTTTTGTAGTTTTTCCTTTATTTGTATTTTTACATAAAGAAAAACGTACAAAGACATTTCTATCCTTCATACGTTTTATATCATACTCGTTATTATATTTCAAGCATTTTTATAAATGTAATACAATTGTAATTTTTTTTGTCATACCTTTATACATCTAATTCATGTAATCTCTTAATTTTTTGCTTCTACTTGGATGTCTTAGTTTTCTTAAGGCCTTTGCTTCTATTTGTCTAATTCTTTCTCTTGTTACTTCAAATTCTCTACCAACTTCTTCTAGCGTACGTGCCTTTCCATCATCTAATCCAAAACGTAATCGTAATACTTTTGCTTCTCTTGGTGTTAATGTTTTCATGACTTCTTCTAATTGCTCTTTTAATAAAGTATAGGCTGCTGCATCATGTGGGGCTGGGCTATCATCATCTTGTATAAAGTCTCCCAAATGACTATCATCTTCTTCTCCAATTGGTGTTTCTAGTGATACTGGGTCTTGTGCTATTTTTTGTATTTCTACTACTTTTTCTAATGGCATTTCTAATTCTTCTGCAATTTCTTCTGGTGATGGCTCTCTTCCTAATTTTTGTAATAAATGTCTTGAAGTACGAATTAATTTATTAATGGTTTCTACCATATGCACTGGAATTCTTATCGTTCTTGCTTGGTCTGCAATCGCTCTTGTTATGGCTTGTCTAATCCACCATGTTGCATAGGTACTAAACTTGAATCCTTTTTTATAGTCAAACTTTTCTACCGCTTTGATTAATCCCATATTTCCTTCTTGGATTAGGTCTAAAAATAGCATTCCTCTACCAACATATTTTTTAGCAATGCTTACTACTAATCTTAAGTTTGCTTCTGCTAGCCTTTGTTTAGCATCTTCATCGCCCTCTAAGATTTTTTCTGCTATTTCTAGTTCTTCTTCATAGGTTAATAGTGGAATTCGTCCAATTTCTCTTAAATACATTCTTACAGGGTCATCTGTACTAACACCCTCTAATACATTGATATTATTTAAGTCTTCTAATTTGATATCTTCTACTTCTTCCAAATCTTCTAAGTCTGGTTCCTCATCATCTAAGTCATCTTTTATAATATCGCCTAATTCGCCAAAGGCATCAAATACTTTATCAATTTGATCTGGATTTACTTTCTCTAATTCAGTCGCTAATTCTGCATAAGTCATATTGCCTTTTTCTTTTGCCTTTTCTAATATTTCACTTACTTTTTCCTTTACATCAATTTCTGGCGTTTCTTTTTTTATTTCAATCGAAACAGATTTGGCAAAACCTTTTATGGTTCTTTTCTTTTCTATTTTCTTTGCTTTACTCTTTTTTACAGGCTTTTTTTCCTGCACTTTTTCTACCTTTTCTTCTGTTTCTTTCTTTTTTGCTACTTTTTTAGTTGGTTTATCTAGTACTTCTTCTTTCATCTCATTTTCTTTTTTTGCTTTTGCCATTTTTTACCTCCTACTTCATTTTTGCTAATTTTATAATTAGCTCATTTAGTCTAGTCTCTAACTCTTTTGCCTGTTCTCTATCATGAATACTTTCCAATTGTCTTAGAATGTTATTTTTTTCCTCTATTACTTTTTCCTTTTCATATAGGTATAGCATGTCATCAATTGCTTTTTTCTGGTCGGTAATTTCAAAATCATATGCCATAATATAGGTCACATGATTGATTAATTCTTCTTCCTCAAATAAGTTTAAAACATTATTATTACTATTTCCTTTTTCTAATTCTTCATACAATACTTTTGCAATCTTTTTATTTTTTTCGTATTTAAAGTCTTCTGGTGTGATTGCTTCTTTTACTGCCTCATAGGTTTGTTTACTATTGTTAAGGAGTAACGATAATAACATGTTTTCCCTTTTTATAATTGCATCTGCAATTTTGTCATTTTCTTTTTTCGCTTCCACTTTTCTAACAGGTATTGATTTTTGCAGATTTTTTGAACTTTGGTTATTTGCATATGCTACTTTGTTGGATTGTGCATAAATTGCTTCTTTTGATATTCCATATTCTTTTGATATTTTATCGATGTATACTTCTTTTTCTACGGTATTTTCTACTTTTGACAAAACTTTGATTATTTCATTTAAGAATTTAATTTTATCACTTGCGGTTTCTATTGTCATACTGTTTTTTAGTAATCTTACTTTAAATTCTACTAAAGATATTGCCTCATCAATTCTCTTTTGTAGTCTTCCACTTCCATATTTGATAATGTATTCGTCTGGGTCTTTTGCTTCTCCGTCTAATTGTAAGATTCGTATATCACATCCTAGGTTTTGCAAAATTTCCATTCCACGAATGGTGGCTGCTTGTCCTGCTCCATCTGAATCATAGCCAATTATGATTTGAGAAGCATATTTTCTTAGTAACCTTCCTTGTTGTTCGGTTAATGCGGTTCCTAATGATGCTACTACATTGGTAATCCCTCTTTGATAAAGTGAAATGGCATCCATATACCCTTCTACTATTACGATTTTATCTTTACCACTTTTTTTTGCTACATTTAACCCAAATAGTTCCCTTCGTTTACTATATACTATATTTTCTGGCGAATTAATATATTTTGGCTTACTATCGTCTAATACTCTGCCACCAAATGCAATTACTCTATCTTGTACATCTTTGATGGGAATCATTAAACGTTGTTTGTATCGGTCATAAAATTTGCCATTGGCAGATTGATTGACTAAACCAGATGCTACTATTTCTTCATTTTTAAAGCCTTTTGCTTTTAAATGCTTGTACAAGTCATCATAATTTCCAGAAAAACCAATTGTAAAGGTTTTTAGGGTTTTGTTGTCCATTTTTCTTTTTTTGACATATTCTTGTGCTAGTTTGGAAGTAGGTTTGTATAAGTTTTCATGATAATACTCGGCTGTGAGTTTATTGATTTCATATACTTTTTCTTTCAGCCTAATTCGTGTATTATCTTGGTCTCCTTCTGCTACTGGTAGGGTAATTCCTGCTCGGTTGGCTAACAATTCTAAGGTTGGTAAAAAATCTAAGTTTTCGATTTTTCGTACAAATTGGATGACATCTCCTCCAACACCACAACCAAAGCAATGAAAAAACTGCCTGTCAGGCAACACAAAAAACGATGGCGATTTTTCTCCATGAAATGGACATAATCCAGAGAAGTTTCTACCACTTCGTTTTAATACTACATATTGTGATATGACATCTACAATATCATTACTGTTTCTGACTTCTTCTATTACTTCATCACTATACTTTGCCATTACCCTTTCCTTTCCAATATATTATACTATTCGACATATATTGTTTAAATCCTTCTTATTATTGTCTTTTGAGCGAAAACATGTGTTATTTTTTAACGCCGAAAGAGAACTACAACCTAAAGTGTAATTCTCTTTTTCTTATACATTGTTTGTTGTTCCTGTATCTTCATACGGAATAAATTTGTTTACTATATTTTGTACTGGCTCAATATGGTCTAATTCAAATGATTTAAATGATGTACTGATTTTATTATCAATTAATCCTTCTACTTCATCTTGTGACATATTTTCTGCTAGTACCAACTCACTTACTAAAATTTGTTTTGCATTGGATAACATTTTCTTTTCTCCAGTGGAAAGTCCTTTTTCTTTTTGCTTGAAGCTTAAGTTTCTTACAACATCTGCTACTTCGTAGATATCTCCACTTTTTATTTTATCCATATTATCACGATATCTTTTATTCCAACTAACGGTTTCTTCTGCTTTATCGTCTTGCAATACTTGAAATACTTTGTCTACAGAGGTTTTATCTATGATGTTTCTAACTCCGATTGATTCAGCTTTGCTTGTAGGAACCATTACTTTTACCTCTCCTGGCATTTTTAATATGTAATAGGTTTGTTTTTCACCTAATATTTCCTTTTCTTCTATTGCATCTATTACTCCAGCCCCGTGCATTGGGTAAACTATATGATCTCCTACATTGAACATGTATGTATTCCTCCTTTAAGTTATTTTCTACCTTTCTATTATACTACAAAAAATACCAAAAGTCAAAAGATTTTGGTATTTTTTCCAAGTATTTTTTTCGTTTCCATAATCTGGCTTTTCCTTTATTCCGTAGGGCTTTACTTGCTTGTTGAGCCAAAGCCTCCCACACGTTGACCTTGTGCTACATCATCATCTGTTGTTAGGTATTTTTGGAAGATTGCTTGCCCTATAGCTTCTCCTTTTTTTATGGTTATATCTTCTTCTTTTATGTTATAAAAAGCAAACATGATATGGCCATCGTTGTCTGGATTGCCATAGTAGTCTTTGTCTACTACTCCTACACTATTGGCTAAAATTAATCCTTTTTTCTTTGGGTTAGAACTTCTGTTGTATAGGTATAATACTTCATCATCTTGCATATAGGCTTTTACTCCTGTTTTTACAAGTGTTGGATTCATTCCTTTTTTAAAACTTGGAATGATAGTATCTTCTGCTGCTTCTACATCATATCCTGCTGAATATTTTGTTTTTCTTACTGGTAAATTGATTTGTTTATCTTCAAACCCTTTTGCTACTTCAAATCCTCTTATTTTTTCCATTTTTTGTTCCTTCCTTTCTTCTAACCCATTATATGATATCTCGTCATCTTTTTCAACTATTTTTAATACATTCCATCCATTCCTGCTGGCATTTCATCATGATGTCCACAGCTACATGCTTTTTCTTCTTTTTTTTCGGTTACAATGCTCTCTGTGGTAAGTACCATTGAGGCAATGCTTGCAGCATTTTGTAAGGCACTTCTTGTCACTTTGGTAGGGTCTACAATTCCTACTTTTTTCATGTCTACATATTGTTCATTTGCTGCATCAAATCCAAATCCTGCATCACTATTTTTTACTCGTTCTAAAATAACAGCTGGCTCTATTCCTGCATTGATTGCAATTTGTCTAATTGGTTCTTCTAACGCTTTTAATACAATGCTTGCTCCTAATTTTTCATCTTCTTTTAAGTCTTTTACTATGTCTTCTACTTTTTTACTTACATTTACATAGGCGGTACCGCCACCTGCCACAATTCCTTCCTCTACTGCTGCTTTGGTTGCAGATAATGCATCTTCGATTCTTAATTTCTTTTCTTTCATTTCGATTTCAGTTGCAGCTCCAACTTGAATAACAGCTACTCCACCTGCAATTTTTGCTAATCTTTCTTGTAATTTTTCTGTATCGTATTCACTTGTTGTTTCTGCAAGTTGTGCTCTAATTTGTTTTACTCTTTCTGCAATTTTTGCTTTGTCTCCAGAACCATCTACAATGATTGTATTTTCTTTTTGTACTTTTACTTGTCTTGCTCTACCTAATTGTTCTATGGTTGTGTCTTTTAGTTCTAATCCTAAATCTGCTGTAATTACTTCTCCACCAGTTAAGATTGCAATGTCTTGTAACATTTCTTTTCTTCTATCTCCATAACCTGGTGCTTTTACTGCTACAATGTTTAAAACACCTCTTAGTTTGTTTAATATTAAAGTAGATAAAGCTTCTCCTTCAATATCATCACAAATGATGACTAATTTTCCAGATTGTTGCATTAGTCCTTCTAATAGTGGTAAGATTTCTTGGATATTGCTGATTTTTTTATCGGTGATTAGAATATATGGATTATCCATAATTGCTTCCATTTTTTCGGTATCGGTTACCATGTATGGAGATACATAACCTTTATCAAATTGCATTCCTTCTACTACATCAACATAGGTGCTTGATGTTTTTGATTCTTCGATTGTAATAACACCATCTTTTGATACTTTTTCCATGGCATCTGCAATTAATTCTCCAATTTCTTTGTTATTGGCAGAAATGGTTGCCACTCTTGCAATGTCTTCTTTTCCATTTACAGTTGAACTAATTTTTTGTAGTTCTTTTACTGCACTGTCTACTGCTTTGTCCATTCCTCTTTTAATGGCCATTGGGTCTCCCCCTGCTGCTACGTTTCTAACTCCTTCTTTAATCATTTTTTGTGCTAGAACAGTAGCTGTAGTGGTTCCATCTCCTGCTACATCATTGGTTTTGGTTGATACTTCTTTTACTAATCTTGCTCCCATGTTTTCGTATGGGTCTGGTAATTCGATTTCTTTTGCTATGGTGGTGCTCCAAAGCTCTTGTCTAATACTACATTTCTTCCTTTTGGACCTAATGTTACTTTTACGGTGTCTGCTAATTTATTAACACCTTCTAATAATTTTTTTCTGGCTTCTTCACCATATTTAATTTCTTTTGCCATTTTTTAATTCCTCCTTGTATTTTTTATTTATATTTTTGTTTTATTTTACTCTACAATTGCTAAAATATCGCTTTGTCTTACTATGATTAGTTCTTCTCCTTCGTATTTGATTTCGGTTCCTGCGTATTTGCTT
>CAOJXM010000037.1 GCA_948465625.1 uncultured Clostridium sp.
CAAAGCATTAGATATCCCATATCAACAATTAATGTATACTTATGATAAAGTAATCAACGAAGACCAAGAAGATTACAATGTAGTAAAACATATTTCTTACAATAAGCTATTAGCAGTAGATTCAATTGCTGGATTTGTAGAATGTCCATCTAATTTACCAAGTTCTGCAATTGCAATTAAGGTAAATGACGACTCAATGGAACCAAAGTTAGAAAAAGGAACCTATGCCTTTGTAGAATACAATACTCCATTAAACTCAAAAGACTATGGAATATTTAGTTTAAACGGTGAAATCATCATGAGAAAATTCTTCACAAAGAATGGTAAAATAACATTAAAGGCAGAAAACAAGTCATATAAAGAGATTTCAGTAAAAGATAGTGACGAATTATACATCATTGGAAAAATTTTAATGAAATAATGAAAAAAAATGAAGAAAACACTTGAATAAAATTTCTTTTAATAATATAATGTAGTAATCAAAAGATAAAAAGGGAGATATAAAGATGGAGTTAACAAAAAATATATTTTTTAATACCGATAAATTAGTTGAAAACACAAAAATCAAGATTTCATATACAGGAAAATTATTCCAAGACAATGCAGAAGAAGTATACATCCACTATGGGTTTGGTTTATTGTGGGAAAATGTAAAAGATGTAAAAATGGAAAAAACAGAATTAGGGTTCCAAGCAGAAATAGAATTAGTAGAAGCAGAAACCTTCAACTTTTGTTTTAAAGATTCCAACAATAATTGGGATAATAACACAAATCAAAATTATATATTTCCAATTGAAAAGCAAACCTTGTCACTAATGGTACAAGACAACAAAGATGGGAATATATTACCAACAAGAAGATTAAGAAAATCATATATATGGAGTAAAAAAGTTAGACTTGCCATATATAAAGTAATAACATATCTTCCAAAAATTATATCTGGAAATTATAAAAGAAAAGTAAATGAATAATAAAAAGCTACTCTTACTTAAGTAAGGGTAGCTTTTCGTTAAACGATAATCCAACCACCATTAGGAGAAATCACTTGTCCAGTTGTATAGGCATCTTCCACTAACCACTTAACACATCGTGCAATATCAACAGGTTCTCCCAACTTAGCTAGAGGAATATCTTCTTTTAAATCTTGTATTTCAGCAGTAGACAAATCCTTATTCATATCAGTTAAGATACAACCAGGTGCAACTGAATTAATTCTAATATTAGAAGGACCTAATTCCTTAGCTAAAGATTTTGTTAGGCCATCAAGTCCTGCTTTTGAAACAGAATAGGCAACTTCGCAAGAGGCACCAACCATGCCCCAAATAGAAGAAATATTAACAATACATCCACTTTTGGCATTCAACATAGTAGGTAAAACTTCTTGTATTGTGTAAAAAGCAGAAGTTAAATTTGTATTTAACATGGTATTCCAATCAGTATCTGTAATATCCTGAAAAAGTTTAGATTGGCAAATACCTGCATTATTAATTAAAACATCAATTGAATGAAAACGATTTAAAGTATATTCTATTAAAGAATGAACTTCATCACGATTTGTAACATCAGTTTTAAAGCAATCAACTATAAATCCATCATTGCATAAACGAGATTTTAGTTCCAAAGCAAGCGTTTCTGAATGATGATAAGTAAAAACAACATGGTAATTTAAATTTGCCAACATTTCTACAATGGCACTACCAATCCCTTTGGCACCGCCAGTGACAATTGCAGTTTTCATAGAAAACCTCCTAAAAAATTAAAAATAAAAAGCCAATAATTAAGAGAAATCTCAAAACTATTGACCTTAATATGGAGCCACTTGTCCGACTTGAACGGACGACCTACTGATTACAAATCAGTTGCTCTACCAACTGAGCTAAAGTGGCGTACTTGGTGACCCGTACGGGAATCGAACCCATGTCTCCGCCGTGAAAGGGCGATGTCTTAACCGCTTGACCAACGGGCCTGGTGAGCCATCCGCGACTCGAACGCGGGACAACTTGATTAAAAGTCAAGTGCTCTACCACCTGAGCTAATGACCCATGTAATGTTTTATAAACAGTACCTTAATATATTACAACAAAAATAAGAACTTGTCAACTACTTTTTGCAAAAAAGTTACAAAAAAAGAAGAAAATTTCATAAACATCAAAAATGAACAGAGATTTCATAAATCAAACCAAAAATATTGAAAAAAAAGTTAAAACATGATAAAATCATTAAAAATATTAGGGAGGTAAAAAATGAGTACACTATTAAAAAATGGAACCATAATAGATTATGCTACAAAAACACAAGAAAAAATGGACATACTAATAGAAGATAACAAAATTACAAAAATAGAAAAGGAAATAAAAGCAAGTGCAGACACAGTAGTTGACTGTACAGGTCTTTATATTATGCCTGGAATGATTGACATGCATTGTCATTTAAGAGAACCAGGATTTGAACACAAAGAAACCATAGAAACAGGAAGTAAAAGTGCTGTAAAAGGAGGGTTTACAACGATTTGTCCTATGCCAAATACGAAACCAACACCAGATAGCACTATTATTTTGCAACAAATCATAAAAGAAGCAAAAAGAGTTAACCTATGCAATGTATTGCCATATGCAAGTGTAACAAAAGGAGAAAAAGGAGAGGAATTAGTTGACTTCTATACCTTAAAAGAAGCTGGGGCCATTGCCTTTTCAGATGATGGAATGCCAGTCGTAAATGCCAAAATGATGAGACAAGCCATGCTTAATGCAGATAAAGTAGGAACATTTGTTGCTTCTCATTGTGAAGAAAAATCAGTTGCAGCAGGAGCAATTAATGCAGGTGAAGTAGCAGAAAAATTAGGAGTAGAAGGCGTTTTACCAGAAGCAGAAGAAATTATGGCAGCAAGAGAAATCGTATTATCAGAAACCAACAACATTAGAGGTCATATCTGCCATATTAGTACTCAAACATCAGTAAACATGATAAGAGATGCGAAAAAAAGAGGAGTAAAAATTACATGTGAAACATGTCCACACTACTATAGTTTTACAGTAGAAGAAGTATTAAATAGTGGAGCAAATGCTAAAATGAATCCGCCATTAAGAGAAGAAAAAGATAAAAAAGCCATTATACAAGGACTAAAAGATGGAACGATTGATGCTATTATAACAGACCATGCACCACATGCAGAAGACGAGAAAGCAAAAGGATTAGCCACTGCACCAAATGGAATTATTGGATTTGAAACAGCCTTAGCAGCAACCATCACCGAATTAGTAGACAAAGGACATATTACCTATTTAGACATGGTAAGATTAATGTCATACAATCCAGCAAAACTATTAAAAATTGATCGAGGCGAACTAAAAGAAGGAGCCATTGCAGATATCACCATATTTGATCCAGAAGTTGAATATATATACACAAAAGAAAGCATTGTATCAAAATCAAAAAACACACCATTTATCGGAAAAAAATTAAAAGGACAAGTAGCCTATACAATAGTAGAGGGTAGAATCGTATATGAAAGAGGAGAATAAAATGAAAAATGCAATCGATTATTTAATAGAAAAAATAAAACAAACGAACAATCCAACTGTTATGGGATTGGACCCAAGATATGATATGATACCAGAATGTGTAACAAAAAAATATAGCAAAGACTTGAATGGAGTTTGTCAAGCTATTTTAGAATTTAACAAAGCATTAATCGATGCCACTTATGATATCATACCAGCTGTAAAGCCAAACATTGCCTTTTATGAAATGTTTGGAATTGAAGGAATGAAAGCATTTGAAGAAACTTGTAAATATGCAAAACAAAAGGGAATGCTTGTTATAGCGGACATCAAAAGAGGAGACATTGGTTCAACAGCACAAGGTTATTCCAATGCCTATTTAGGAAAAACACCAATTGAGCAAATGCAACAAGAAATATTTGATGTAGAATTTGTAACCATCAATCCATATTTAGGAATAGATGGCGTAAAACCATTTATGGAAGACGCAAAAAAATATAACAAAGGAATGTTTATTTTAGTAAAAACATCAAATCAATCTTCAGGGGAACTTCAAGATTTAAAAACAGAAGATGGAGAAACTATCTATGTAAAAGTAGCAAAGCTAGTAAATGAATGGGGAAAAGAATTAATCGGAGAAAATGGCTATAGCTCAGTAGGAGCCGTAGTAGGAGCTACTTATCCACAACAATTACAAGAATTAAGAGAAATTATGCCCAATGCCTATTTTTTAATACCTGGTTATGGTGCACAAGGAGGAAATGCAAAAGACATTGCATTGGGATTTGGAAAAAATGGATTAGGTGGAATTGTAAACGCCTCTAGAAGTTTAATGTGTGCTTATAAAAAAGCAAATGGCAAAGAAGAAGACTATGCAAAAGCAACAAGAGAAGAAGCCATCAGAATGAGAGAAGAATTAAATCAAGCTATAAAATAAGGAGGGGCAGATATGCCAGTTAATATCAAAGCAAAATTAATAAAAAAAGAACAATTAAAAGAAGACTTATACAAATTTAGTTTAGAAGCAAAAAGCATTACGGAAATAGCAAAACCAGGACATTTTATAGAAATTAGAGTGGCAGATAGTGTAGAGCCATTATTAAGAAGACCAATTAGTATTTACAATATGGATAAAGAAAAAGGAATATTAGAATTAATCTTCCAAGTCAAAGGAAAAGGAACCACAATATTAGCTAATAGAAAAGAAGGAGAAGAAATCGATTTATTAGGACCTTTAGGAAATGGTACATTCAAAATAAAAGAAGATGCCAATGTTGCGATTATTGGTGGAGGAATTGGAACATTCCCATTATATGAATTAGCAAAACAATTACAACAAGCAAACACAAAAGTAAACACCTATATTGGATTTAGAAGTAAAAATTTTGTTGTATTAGAAGAAGAATTTAAGCAAGTATCCAACAAACTTGTTCTTACAACAGACGATGGAAGTTATGCACAATCTGGATTTGCAATCGAAAAACTAAAAGAACACTTAAAAACACAAAAAATAGATGCCATCTATGCCTGTGGACCATTACCTATGTTAAAAGCAGTACAAGCATTAAGCATACAAGAAAACATACCATGCCAAATATCATTAGAAGAAAAAATGGGGTGTGGAATTGGAGCATGTTTAGGATGTGCTGTAAAAACAGCCAAAAGCCCAAAAGAAGCACCAGAATATTGGCATGTATGCAAAGCAGGACCAGTATTTAATGCACGAGATGTAGAAATATAACAAGGAAGGGAGAAAGAAAATGAACACAAGTGTTAACCTAGCAGGAATCAAAATGAAAAATCCAGTAACCGTTGCCTCACGGAACCTTTGGATATGGTAGAGAATTTGCACAATTTATAGACTTAAATCAATTAGGAGGAATTTGTACCAAAGGAACATCACTAAAACCAAGAGCAGGAAACAAACCACCAAGAGTCTATGAAACAACAGCAGGAATGTTAAATGCCATTGGTTTGCAAAATCCAGGAGTAGAATTCTTTATGAACAATGACTTACCATGGTTAAAAAAATATGATACAGCAATTATTGTAAATGCCTGTGGTAGTTCCATAGACGAATATGTAGAACTATGCAAAGTATTAAACACATTAGACATTGATGGAGTAGAATTAAACTTGTCATGTCCAAATGTAAAAGCAGGATGTTTAGCATTTGGAACCACTTATGAGGGAGTAAAAGAAGTAACCAGTCAAGTAAGAAAAGTATTAGACAAACCATTAATCGTAAAATTAACACCTAATGTAACCGACATCACTCAGCCAGCAAAAGGAGCAGAAGATGCAGGAGCAGATGGAGTATCCTTAATCAATACCTTACTAGGGATGAGTATTGATATTCACAAAAAAAGACCACATCTTGCCAATAACACAGGAGGACTATCTGGTCCAGCAATAAAACCAGTTGCGGTAAGAATGGTATACCAAGTAGCACAAGCAATCAAAATACCAGTACTAGGCTTAGGAGGTATCACAACAGGAGAAGATGCTATCGAATTCATGCTAGCAGGTGCACAAGCGGTATCCGTAGGAACAGGAAACTTTATCACACCAGATACCAGTATAAAAGTAGTAGAAGGAATCAAAAAATACATGGAACAATACAACATAGAAGATATCAATAGTATTGTAGGAACAGTACAAATGAATTAAAAACAAAAATACCTTAATGAAAATTAGGGTATTTTTTATGTATTTTGACTAAAAGCAACACAAAAACAAGAAATGCCCAATTTCCGTAAGAAAATCTTAAAAAAAATATTGCGAAAAATAGTAAAATATAGTATGATAGAAAGGTAGAAAAAAGAAAAGGAGATATTCTTATGGAAAAAAGTTTTAGCAATAGTTATAAAGAAGCAGGAGTAGATGTAACCGCAGGATACCAATCAGTAGAATTAATGAAAAAACACGTACAAAGCACCTACACAAAAGGTGTTATATCAGACATAGGTGGATTTGGAGGACTTTTTGCGCCTGAAATAAAAAATATGAAAGAACCAATTTTAGTATCTGGAACCGATGGAGTAGGAACCAAACTAAAATTGGCTTTTTTACTTAACAAACATGACACAATTGGGCAAGACTGTGTAGCCATGTGTGTAAATGACATTGTATGTTGTGGCGCACAACCACTATTCTTCTTAGACTATATGTCACTGTGGAAAAACATACCAGAAATGGTAGCAACCATAGTAAAAGGAGTAGCAGATGGTTGTAAAATGGCAGGATGTGCTTTAGTAGGAGGAGAAACAGCCGAAATGCCAGGACTATATTCCGAAAACGAATACGACCTAGCAGGATTTAGTGTAGGAATTGTAGATAAAGAAAAAATGATAAATGCAGACACGATAAAAGAAGGAGACATCGTAATAGGATTAGCTTCATCAGGAGTACACTCGAATGGATTTTCTTTAGTTAGAAAAGTATTTGATGTAAACGAAGAAAAATTAAAAGAATACAAAGAAGAACTAGGAAAGACATTAGGAGAAGCACTATTAGAACCAACTAAAATCTATGTAAAACCAGTATTAGAACTAATCAAACAAATAGAAGTAAAAGGAATTTCACATATTACAGGTGGTGGATTTTATGAGAACATGCCAAGAATGCTAAACGACAAAGTAGCATTAAACATAGATAAAAACTCTTATGAAATACCAGCCATATTCAAACTAATCCAAAAAACAGGAAACATACCAGAAAGAGACATGTACAATACCTTCAATATGGGAATTGGAATGGCAATTATTGTAGCAAAACAAGACCAAGAAAAAGCACTAGAAATCCTAAAACAAGCAGGAGAAAATGCCTATATCATTGGAGAAGTAGTAAAAGGCAATAAAGAAATTAATATAAATTTATAGGAGAAAATCGTATGGATAAAAAAGAAAGCAAAAGACTAAAAAATTTTATGAAAGAACACTTAAAAATTGAGCCAATTACAAGTACACAAGAGCAAATACAATATCTATTAGAGGCATACCAAGAAGAAGGATATGTAGTAGGACTACACAAATCACAGATAACACATGAAAAAATATTAAAAGAAGGACTATACAATCAGACTTCAATGTATAAAAATTCAGATGATATAAGCAATACCGTAGCAACAGCTAGTATTCCAGATCGATTGTGTACCTATGCCAACTTAGGAGAAGATAGAAAAAGTACTATCATAGTAAAAATACCATATAAGGCGTTTATAGGAGAAGAAAACTTATATAAAGTAAATGAACAAGGAAGATACATTATTCCAACGGAATTTATAGTAGGAGCACTAGAAGAAAACGGAGCCATCTATCGAAATGAAAAATATAGAGGAACATGTCCAGATGCAACCATACCAAATGAAGCTGACTTTAGTGAAAGCACAATGAAAGCCTACAACAAATCATTAGCCCAAAGGCAAGAAGAATGTGAACTATTTTTACAAGCCCAAAGAGAAGTAGAACATCCAATTAGGTCTAGAATAGAAAAATTAATAGCATTCTTCCAAAGAAAAAACAAAACACTAGCATTACCAGAAAAAACGCAAATAGAACCAAGAAAAACAATCTGTGAAAAAGTAGAAGAACCAGATTTAGGAGATCGAACTAGATACTTAAGCCAAAGCAATGAGCAAAGTATTGAGAAGGAGGAAGGAAGATAACCATGGTAAAAAGAATATTTGTACAAAAAAGAGAAGGATTCAACATAGAAGAAAAAGGAATTTTAGAAGACATAAAAGAAAACTTACAAATAAAAAATTTAGAAAACCTAATCATATTAAACCGATATGATGTATCAGGAATCACAGAAGAAGTATACAAACAAGCAAAAACACAGTATTTTCAGAGCCACAAGCAGACATTTGCTATGACGAAAAC
>CAOJXM010000038.1 GCA_948465625.1 uncultured Clostridium sp.
TTCCCGAATTTCCTCTAATTGCACTTTCGTTAATTCCTCCACTTTGCAATCTCCATAGTAGAGTTTTCTTAACAAGGCAGCACCTTTGCTTTGTCTTGCAATATTGAGTGTCCGAAAATCATACTCTAGGTCTTTGTTAATCTCTTGCATGTTTCCTCCTCTTTAAATCATATTACTTATTATGATTTTCTTGCTTTCCTTCATTGGTTACATGATTTATATTGTACCACAATTCTTTCTACTTTGCAATCCTTCTGACCTACAATTCCAGTCTAGTACCAAATTTTTCTTTTACCATTTTCTTTAATTTTTCATGTTCTTTTCTTTCTAGTTTTGGGTCATCTTGTAAAATTTTCATACATAAACTTTGTACCATTTTTAAGACTGGCATATCCTCAAATAAATTGGCTATTTTTAATTCTGGTAAACCATGTTGTCTAGTTCCAAAAAATTCTCCAGACCCTCTTATTTCTAAATCTTTTTCAGATATGATAAACCCATCATTGGTATCTTGCATTACTTTCATACGTTGTCTAATAACATCTGAATTTCCTTGGTATTTTAGAATACAATAAGATTTGTATTCTCCACGCCCTACTCTACCTCTTAACTGATGTAGTTGGGCTAATCCAAATCGCTCTGCACTTTCTACTACCATAATACTAGCATTTGGTACATTTACCCCTACCTCAATTACAGTAGTGGAAATCAAAATATCAATCTTTCCATTTTTAAATTCTTCCATAATAGCATCTTTTTCTTTTGGTCTCATTTTTCCATATAAATATTCTACTCTGTATTCGCTAAATACCTCATTTTTATACTTTTCTGCTATTTCTAATACTGCTTTTGCATTAATTTCTTCACTTTCTTCTACTAATGGACATACAATATAGGCTTGCCTTCCTTCTTCAATCTGCTTTTTAATAAAGTTATTCACTCTTTCTTCCATTGCCTTGGTTACTGCAAAGGTATCGATTTTTTTTCTGTTTGGTGGCAATTCGTCAATAATGGAAATATCCAAATCTCCATATAGAATTAAAGCCAAAGTTCTTGGAATCGGTGTTGCTGTCATAACCAATACATCTGGATTTTCTCCTTTTTGTGAAATGATATTTCTTTGCCTTACTCCAAATCGGTGTTGCTCATCAGTTACCACTAGACCTAGATTTTTAAATACAACATTTTCTTCTAATATTGCATGCGTACCGACTAACACATCAATTTCTCCTTTGGCTAGTCTTTCTAAAATGTCTTCCTTTTTCTTTTTCGAAATAGAACTAATGAGTAATTCACATTTGATTCCAAATTGTGATAAAATTTCTTCAAATCCTTCCAAATGCTGTGTTGCTAATATTGAGGTTGGTGCCATGATTGCCATTTGATATCCGCATTTTACTGCTTTGTAGGCTGCAACCATAGCTACTACTGTTTTTCCAGACCCTACATCACCTTGTAACAATCGATTCATTGGCTTTTGATTTTCCATATCATGGTCAATTTCTTCCAATACACGAAGTTGTGCTTTGGTTAGCTTAAATGGTAATACATTGATTACTTCTGACATTTTTACATTTTTATCAAATACAATTCCATTTTCCTCCACAGTATACTGATTTTTTAGGCTTAATAATGCTAGTTGCATGCTTAATAGCTCTTCAAATACAAATCTTTTTTTTGCTGTTTCAAATTCCTTAAACTCTTTTGGAAAATGGATGGAACGAATTGCTTCTTTTCTTTCTAATAGTTGATATTGCTCTATTAAATAGTCTGGAATGGTTTCTTCTAAATCATTTCCTACTAATTTTAACGCATTCTCCATAATTTCTCTTATTTTATTTTGCGTTAATCCATAAGTAGATGGATAAATTGGTACAATCTTTCCTGTATATTTGTTTTTTCCTTCTATTTCAAATACCGGAGAAGACATTTGGGCTGTCCCATTTTTTCGTTCGATTTTTCCATAGAAGTTGTAGGTTTCTCCTAGTTTTAACATGTCTTTTAAGTATTTTTGATTGTACCATGTTAATACAGCATTATCTGTTTCATCTCTTACAATTAATCGATACATTGTCATATTTTTTCTTCTTGTAGGAATGGTATTCATTTTTGATACTACGGTTGCTCTTATTAACACTTCTTGCCCTTCTTGTGCATCTATTATTGTTACTGGTTTACTCCTATCTTCATAATCTCTAGGATAATAGGTAATTAAATCTTGTAAGGTATAAATTCCTAGTTTATTTAATAGGGTTTCTTTGTTGGGTCCTACCCCTTTTATGTATTTTACACTTTGGTTTAAGTCAATCATAGACATCTTCCTTTTTGTTGGTATTTATGATAAATTTTATACTAATTGTTTGAAAATATCAACAATTTACCAAAAAACTATTGTCTTTTTCAAATATTTGTGCTAAACTATTAGATAGTCAGTTTATTACGCGAAATAGGAGGTGCATTTTAAATGGCAAAATGTGAAATTTGTGAGAAAAGTAAAAATTGGGGAAATAAAATAAGTATTGCTCGTTCACACGTTAGTAGAAGATCATCTAGAACATGGAAACCAAATTTAAGAACCATAAAAGCAGATATCAATGGAGAGACCAAAACTATCTGTGTTTGTGCTAAATGTCTACGTTCTGGAAAAGTGAAAAGAGCTTAATTTTAGTATGAAAAAAAGTAGGATTGCCCTACTTTTTTTGTTACCACTGTATGTATTACCCTTTGATGCCAAATAGCAATTTAACCAGTCCTCTAAGACATTTTGGTACTTTTTTCACAACGATTTGCATAATATCCACTCTCCTTATTTTTAGCACGAAAGCCAAATTAACCCTAAAATTAATGTGATTGCTCCAATTAAAATGAGCCATCCAGTGATTGGGAGTAATAATACTAAAAGAATTCCTACACCCATTCCAATTAGACACACCCCACAGGTTTTCTTTAAAATCCCTAACATAATATATTACCTCCAATTTCTTTTATTATATTATATTAAATTATGTAAAAAAGGTGATAAATAACAATGAAACTTAATCAAAAAGAAATAATTGATTTAATTGATACACTAAAAAAGACATATCCAGATGCCACTTGTAGTTTAGATTTTTCTACCCCTTTTGAATTAGTGGTAGCTGTTATGTTATCTGCTCAATGTACTGACGAGCGAGTTAATAAAACCACTCCTAGTATTTTTGCAAACTACTCTACTGCTTATGATTTTGCTAATATTGATTTGGCTGAATTAGAAGAATTGATTCATCCTTGTGGATTTTATAAAACAAAAGCTAAAAATCTAAAAGCTTGTGCTCAAAAAATTGTATCTGATTTTGATGGTAAGGTTCCTCAAACCATGGAAGAATTGATTACCCTACCTGGTGTTGGTCGCAAAAGTGCTAATGTTATTTTATTAGAAGTCTTTGGCATTGCACAAGGAATTGCAGTTGATACACACGCAAAAAGAATTTCCAACAAACTGGGATTATCGAACCAAACAGAACCAGAAAAAATTGAGCAAGATTTATTAAAAATTTTTCCAAAAGAACTATTAAAAGATATTAACCATTTATTTGTATGGCATGGTAGGAATTTTTGTAATGCTAGAAAGCCACAGTGTCAAGATTGCCCTATAAACCATTATTGTGATTTTTATCAAAAGAGTAATCATTGATAAAAGAGCCAATTTTTAAGGAAATTCCTTAAAAATCGGCTCTTTTTGAACATGTTACTTTGCTTGCTTTGACCACCTTTAGCCAGTTATTCTGATGCTTCTATACTGTAGATAAATTCCAGAAAATCTTCAAACTCTCGCTCCAATCCTGCAATCTTTAGTTTTGCATCCAAGAGTATATCAAGCAGGTCTACTGCATATTTTGCAAGTATGCATAAAACCTCTTCTGTTTCATTCTGGCTTGTTAAAACAATCTCCTGATAGTAAATCTTGTCTTCTGTAATTTCCAAACTCATAATGGCTTCCTCTAAGTCCTTAAGAAGCCTTTTATCCCATTCACATTTTTGTAAAAGAGCCTTTACCCTTGCACTTTTATACTCACGCCCTCCCTCTATAATCCGTTTGAACGTTAAGCCACAAAAATGTGTGGCTATCGCTAATTCGCTTCTTCGCCTCTTAAGTTCCTCCAGTTTCTCTTTTGATAACATATTCTTTTCCTCTTTGGTGGGATTGATTGTCCCACACCTTTCTTTGTATTTATGACGTAAGTCGTCACATATCTATATTATACTACACTTTACATAATTCGTCAATTTTCTTTTATCTTTTTATTTTTTAAGTTTTTTATCTTTTTCGTATAATCTTTTCTTTTTTACTTATACTACTTTATTAGAGGTGATTGTTTTGACAAACATTAATTGCTCTGCTAATTGTGTTTATCAAAAAGATGGTAAATGTTCTTTTGAAAGCGTTACTTCTAAAGCCATTTCTTATGATAGTTGTTGTGCTTATTTTATTGCAAAAGAAAACCCAGTAGTTAAATAACTACTGGATTTATTTTTGCTACAATGATTGTCATATCATCTTTTGCTGTACCAAAATTATTGTCAATTGATTCTTTTAGAATAATATCTGCTATCTTTTGCACATTGTCTGTTTGTATTTCCTCTAATATATTTTTAACCCACAATTCTTTATTCTTGTATTCGGTATTAGATTCCATAATTCCATCAGTGCACATGACTAAAATATCATTGTCTTCCATATCTTTATCATATACTACTAATTTGATATTTTCCAATATGCCTGCTGGTAAGGATAATGCTTTTATGATTTGTACTTCTTTTCTTTGCTTGATATAGGTTGGGCATGCTCCATTTTTAATAAACTCAATGTTGCCATCATACAAATCTAATATTGCAATATCTAAAGTTGCATAAGAATCTTCATTCGAATTGATAGATAATGTAGAGTTAATTAATTCTACTGAAGTATCTTTATCAAATCCATTGCTTAGCAAGCGGTCTAACATTTTGATTGCAATTTGACTACTTTGCCTTGCTTTTGGACCAGAACCCATGCCATCGCTCATTGCAATTAAATACTTGCCGTCACTTAGTTTTGTGGTTAGATAAGAATCGCCTGAAACTGCTGATTGTGCCTTGGTTGCCTTTGCAATTCCTAATTGTATGCGATATTTATTTTCTGAAGCATAGTGATTTACACATACACTATTTCCTTGTTTGAATGCACATTGGGTTGTTTGTGATACAATCTTTTCTTTTAATACTTTAGACATAATCTTTTCTAATGTCTCAACATGACAAGTTTTGGTTTTTGCTTCTTCACATACATTCATATAGGTAGTAATGACATATCTACCTGTTTTTTCTTGCTTTAGGATAATATCTTCTAATGGTATTTCCTTTTCTTTTGCAATTGCTATAATCTGCTCTCTTTTTGCTTTGTATTGGTCATCTTGCTTGATGCTATCTTCTTCTATTTCATTAACCAATGAAGTGATTACTTTTGAAACGCCTTCTAATTGGCTTGATAGATTTCTTTTGTTTTCTTCTATTTTTTGTTGCCAAATAAAGTTAACTTTACTAATTTTAAAAGTATCATTGATTACTTTTAAAACTTCTTTTAATTGTTCTTCAATTGAAAGACTAATTTGTGCATCATCAAAACCAATGATGTAGTTATTGTGTTTTGCAAAAATGTCAAGTAATTCTTGTCTGGTTATTTTTTGATTTTCTATTAAGGCTTGATAAATATCTTTTTTGATTTCATTATCATTCATTAAGTCTTCATATAAGATATTTTCTTCTAATCCTTCTAGGCTATTTTCTAATTCTTCTTGGAAAATAATTCGATTTTTTTCCTCTACTTCATTTTCTTCAATTATGGTTGCTGCTACTTCTTTATAGGTTGCTGCCATTTCTGATATGGTTTCTGATACATTGTTTAGTCGATAAATGGTATCTTTATTTTCTTCTAATCGATTGACTGGACCAGTTGGCAATAGCTTGGTTTTTCCAAATAGTTCTTCAATGTCTATCTGGATGTTTTTTGGAACTAATAATAAACCTAATGACGCAATTAGTATTTCTTTAAAATAGATAATTGGTGTTGTAATTCCATTAGCAAAGTAGGTAAGAATTGCATTTCCTAATACAAATCCTACAATGACCCCTGGTTTTCCAAATCTTGAAAAGATACCTGCAAGCATTCCTGATAAAGCATACGATGCAATTACAATTGGCTCAGTATATCCTACAATCCCTACAATGGTACCTATGGTAATTCCTGTGGTTGCTCCTACTAAGACACCATTTTTCCACCCTAATACTAATACAATTAAGATACTGATAATGGTTTTGATTTCAAAACCAAATATGTTAATTCCTCGAAATGCCATTGCTCCAATGGCTAGCATTATGCTTGCTCCCATTACTTCTTCTATGGCAAATGCTTTTTTGATGCCAAATTCGTTGATTACAATTAAAGAATTGACAAATATTTTATAAAATATGTAAGCTGATACTGCTACTACTATGCTATTTAATAATTCATATACTAAAAAGCTTTCGAAAAACATTTTACCTGCTTGTACTAAGAATACAGATGCTACTACATATTTACCTAACTTCATTTTTTCATTTTCGTATTCTAATTGTTCCCTTGGTCTTGCTACGACTGTCATGAAGATGAATAATAAAGAAGTTAGTAAATACGCTAACCCTTCTTGCATGCCTAGTCCTACAATTGTACCAATTAGTGTACAAGCATATACCAAAAGTAATGGCACTTTGTTACTACAACATGCCGCAAATATGGATATACCAAATGGTGCAATTGCTCCTCCCCCTGGTATGGTAGAGAGCATAAATGCTAGTATATATACAAAAATTTTTTGTTTTGTACAATTTGTTTTGATAAAAGTATTCATTCTACTTTCTTTTTGATTTAATTCAACATCCTTTTCGTTGTCATAAATTTCTTTAGCCTGTCCTGCTATATTTTGAAACATCCTTACCACCTCTTACTTTATTAAATATAGGTCTTATTTTAATATGTTTTGTACAAATAGTTTGTCAGATTTGGTCCCTTATTTAAAAAAGTTTTTTACTTTTTGTGATATATTGATTTCTTTTTCTTACAAAAAAATCATTTATGTCTATTATTTTATAATATTTTATCTTTTTTTTCAATGGATTTGATAAATTTTATGATTGCTATTTTTTTTAATCCGTGTTATGATAATTTTATCTTGAACTTAAGATAAGGAGAATGAATGGATGAAAGAAGATAAATTTGATTTTTATAGCAAAACGAACCTAAATTCCTATAATTTGGATTCTAGTATGCGTTATCAATTGAGTATGTTAGATAGTATGGATGTTTTTACTAGAAAGCATTCTGAAAATGTAGCTAATCTTACTTGTAGGATTTGTGAGTATTTGCATTTGCCTACTAATTTTATTGTTTATTGTACGATTTGTGCGTATTTGCATGATATTGGTAAATTGTTTATTCCTTCTAGTGTGTTGCAATCTCCAACGAAACTTACTGATGAACAGTATGAAGTTATGAAAAAGCATACTACTTTGGGATATAACATGTGTATGAAGGATTTGCAACTTCGTCCTTATGCTGCTGGTGCTTTGTATCATCATGAGGCATTGGATGGCTCTGGTTATCCTCAAGGATTGAGTAAGAAGGATATCCCTATTGAGGGGCAGATTATTCGTGTGGCTGATATTTATGATGCTTTGGTTAGCAAGAGACAATACAAATCGCATATTGATATTTCAGATACTTTGGAGATTTTAATAAATGAGACGAAGCCTCGTACTGATAATGAAACGGAAAAGAAGTCTTTTGCTCTTTCTGGCTTGTTACAAGAGGCAAAGTGTGGTAAGACAAATCCTAAGTTTTTGAAGGCATTGTTTAATGTTGTAATTGATGATATTGAGTATGAGATTTTTTGCGTTTCGGAATATATTGAGTATTTGCAAGAGAATATTGCTCGCTTGAATTTGGCAAGTGAGTATCACAAGAAGATGGAGTATAGCAAGAAGGAGAAGGATAAGCAGTTTTATGCAAATGGCATTAAGATGCAACTACAGCCTGGGGAAAGTTTTGATAATTTTTTTGGTATTCTGGAAGAGTACAAGGATGCTTACACCCTTAGGTCTGAGAAGATTCGTAAGCTACAAGATGAGATTAAGAAGATTAAAAAGATGAAGAAGACGTTTTAAGGTCTTCTTTTTTGGTGTTTATTGGGAGATGAATAGGCTTCGGGTTATGAGAATTTAATTAGGATTTTTGAGAAATTTTGTTAACTTGAGTT
>CAOJXM010000039.1 GCA_948465625.1 uncultured Clostridium sp.
AGAAAATCCGATTCTAGATACGCAAATTTTAGAAGTAGGAGATGGCTTAGCCATTAGTAAGAAAAAAGACCTAGAACATTAATGTTCTGGGTCTTCTGGTTGTTGCGTTTCTTGTTTTACAGGTTTTGGAAACTTTGCTAAGGAAACACGAGGAATCTTCTTTCTTGCAATTTCACTAAAAACCTCTTCTTTTGTTTTGCCATACATTTTTTTATATAACACATCATCATCAATATATGTTTTTTCAAAAAGAAGTTGACCATTATCTGTGTAAGATTTTTTAAAGACAAAGGTAAAAGGTACTCGTAATGGGGCAATATCATCAATTTCTAATTTTTTATAGGTGTTATGACCAATTAAAGGATGATGTTCTGCTACTCGATGCATATGTAAACTACGTAATTGAATTTCAAAAGGATATCCTGTAATAGGGTCAAAATATCCTAAGTGATAGCTTTGATATTCTGGTAAATAGGCATCACGTTGATATTTTCGCTTTTCTGGATGTTCTTTTAAAAATCTTAGTCTTTCTTCTCTTAACTTTTTTAAAGCATCTGTTTTTTCATGTTTTTGAATTTCATCCATTACTTTTTGGGTTAAGGTTTCGTCCATTAGCATAAATTTATTCTTTTCTAGTTCCAATAATAGGTTAATAATAAATTCTTTTGTATAGCGAGAAGATTTGAAAATATGTGATTCTGCTTTTGTTTTTGGATGAGCAATTCGATCTTTATCGCGAAGAGGTATGTATTGGTAACCATTTTCTTTGGTATACTCTTCTACGGCATCTCTTAACTCATAAACCGCTTTCATAGTAGAAGAACGGTCGTCTTTTTCTATTTTTCTACCATTTAAAGTAAACAAATCGCCAAATTCGTTTTTGATACAAGTAGCACCATCAGACATGGTTAACAAATTGTCCGGTGTAACACGAATGGTCGTAACTTCATTAATATGAATGGTATCACCAACATTAATTTTCTTGATGATGATTGTAGTTTGACCTGGATTTTGTCTATCTTTTTCTTTGATACGATAAAAATATTCTAATTTTCCAGTTTTATTATTTTGCATAGAAGTGACTTGCTCTAAAGAATGGATGATAGATACAACAATCATACGAAAAGCAGACATATCGTAAATCATGACATCATCTTCTTGTTTTAAACGTAGAATTTCTTTTTCCTTTTTATATACTTTTTCTAAATAAGAAGGCAAGGTTTTAATTCTACCTTCTGCTGATATTTTTATATGTGGACACTTTTTACTGATTGCAACATACATATCAAAATATTTATTGATTACATCTTCTTTAATGCTTCCTAATTTATTATAATCTTCAATATATTTACCAGGATTGGTATCAAAAGAAAGTTGATACATTGCTTTAATGAAACTATCAATATTGGTAAATTTATATTCTTCTTCGTTCATAAAAAACCTCCTAATTATGTTTCTAAAAACACTATAACATAAAAAAATAAAAAAATCTAGTTTTGGCTAGATTTTCTTTATAAATATCGAATACAAGATAAAACAGTATCCACTAATATGACTGAAGTAAGAAGTCTTAAAAGCGTTAATTGCATCACATACGGAATTTTTCGTAACATCTTTTTTAATTTCATTTCAAAGAAAGGCTGAATATGATTGATAAATAGGATAGCAATAATTCCCCAAACAAAGGAATAAAAAATACTAATTCGTCCATTCAAGTTCATAAAATCATTGGTATAATCCCACCAACGTTCTGAGAATAGGGCGTCTAAGGCAAAGCCTGCTACATATTCAAAAACAGAAAATATGATAGCAGAATAGAAAAATAGTTTTAAGGAATCTTTTTTGTATTTTCCTAAAAAGCTGATTAAAATTACAGCACCCCAACCATAAATAGGGCAAAGAGGACCATACAAAAAGCCTCTTTTGGTAAAATGACCTAATACCACAAAACTATAAGCTGTTTCTAATAACCAACCAATAAACGCATATAAACAAAAATATAAGACTA
The DNA here is from genome assembly GCA_948465625.1 of uncultured Clostridium sp. Lineage (GTDB taxonomy): Bacteria > Bacillota > Clostridia > TANB77 > CAG-508 > CAOJXM01. Next base: position 2,009 of record CAOJXM010000039.1, read on the forward strand.
AATATTGTATTTTTGATAACTTTTTATGCTTTTTCATTTATCAAAGCCTCCTAACAAATACTATATCAAAATTATTTATGAAAGTAAAGCAGTTTTTCGTAATTGGTTCATATCTTCTGGTAACTCAGCCGTAATGACTAATTTTTCTTTGGTAATAGGATGAACCAGTACTATTTTAGAGGAATGCAAAGCTTGCCTAGTAATTAAATTTGATGCATTTCCATATAAGGTATCACCAACAATAGGGTGACCAAGAAAAGCCATATGTACACGGATTTGATGTGTTCGACCAGTTTCTAATTGGACTCGCAAAAAAGAAAGAGAATTTGTTTCTTCTATTACTGTATAATGGGTAATGGCAAAATCACCATCTTCACGAACACATCTTTTGATAATACTATCTTCCATTCTAGCAATAGGAGCAAGGATGGAACCATTTTTTTTAGGCAAAACTCCTTCTACAAAAGTGAAGTATTCTTTTTGGAATATTTTATGTTTCATCTGTTTAATGAGACATTCTTGAATATATTCATTTTTAGCAAAGATTACAATGCCAGAAGTATCTTTATCCAGACGATTTACAGGGCGAATTTTTCTTTTTAACCCAATGGATTCAAAATAAAATTTTACTCCATTGGATAAGGTATTTTCATAATGCAACATAGAAGGATGAACAGGCAAATTAGGTGGTTTGTTGAGGATTAAAAAGGCTTCATCTTCATACAAAATGGATAAATCCATTTTGGTTGCTACGATATTAGAACTTTCTTCTTCCAAATCAAGAAAAATGGTAATGGTATCAGAAAGAAAAATAGGCATATTATGATAAATGGGATTACCATTTAAAAAGATGCGAGCATTCTTTTTTAACTTGGTAAGTAATCTTTCAGACATTTGAAATTCTTGTTTTAAAACTTCAAAAATAGTTTTATATTTTAAGTTATTTACTACATAGTGAAGTTGCATGATATCCTCCTTAATGGTTATTATTATATCATAAAAAATGGGGGAAAGTCTTGTACTTTTTATAAAAAATCGATATAATATAGCTAATTCAAAAAAAGAGGGAGAAAAAAGATGAAGTTTATTGACACAATTAAAGAAAAAGCAAAATCTCAAATCAAAACAATTATTTTGCCAGAAGCTACTGATATTCGAGTAATTAAGGCAACAGAGCAAATATTAAAAGAAGGTTTTGCTTCAATTATTTTATTAGGAGAAAAAGAAAAAATTTTAAAAATAGCAAAAGAAAATAATGTTGATATTACCAATGCTACTATCATAAATCCTATCGAATCACCAAATTTTAATGATTATGTTAAAGAATTTTACGAACTACGAAAATTAAAAGGAATGACCTTAGCAAAAGCAGAAGCAATGATGAAGGATACCGTATATTTTGGAATGATGATGGTAAAAGCAAAAGATGCAGATGGATTAGTTTCTGGAGCAATTCATTCTACAGCAGATACATTAAGACCAGCTTTACAAATTTTAAAAACAGCACCTAACACTAAGTTGGTTTCTGCCTTTTTCTTAATGGATTTACCAGATTGTAACTTAGGCGATAAAGATGGACTTTTTGTATTTTCGGATTGTGGATTAAATTCAAATCCAAATGCAGAAGAATTATCTGAAATTGCCATTGCCTCAGCCAAAAGTTATGAGCAATTAACTTCGAAAAAAGCCAAAGTTGCAATGTTATCTTATTCTACTTATGGAAGTGCAAAATCAGAAAGCACCAATAAAGTCATTGAAGCAACAAACTTAATAAGAGAAAAGCAACCAGAACTTGTCATTGACGGAGAAATGCAATTAGATGCTGCGATTGTTCCAGAAGTAGCAAGTAGCAAAGCACCAGGAAGTCAAGTAGCAGGGCAAGCCAATACTTTAATATTTCCAAATCTAGATGCAGGAAATATTGGATATAAATTAGTACAACGACTAGGAAAAGCAGAAGCCTATGGTCCACTTTGCCAAGGAATTTCTAGACCAGTTAATGATTTGTCAAGAGGTTGCAGTAGTAGTGATATTGTAGGAGTTGTTGCAATTACTGCAGTACAAGCACAAATGCAATAGAAAATTGTTTGAAATTTACATAAATTACTAGCATTTGGCTAGGATTTATGATATAATAATATAAATTTTTTAGGAGGTAACCATGAAAGTTTTAGTTTTAAACGCAGGAAGTTCATCATTAAAATATCAATTAATTGATATGGACACCAAAACAGTAATTGCAAAAGGAAATTATGAAAGATTAGGAGGGCAAGATGCTTTCTTAACTCATAAAATAGGGGAAAATAAACAAGTATTTAATCACCCAGCTTTCAATCACGAAGAAGCCATCGCATTTGTGATTGAACAATTAACCCATCCAGAATATGGTGTTATTAAAAATTTAGCTGAAATTGATGCTGTAGGGCATAGAGTATTACATGGAGGAGAAAAATTAAGTGGTTCTGTTGTAATTGATGATAGTGTAATTGAAATTATTAAAGAATGTATTCCGCTTGGTCCACTTCATAATCCACCTGCCTTATTAGGAATTCAAGCTTGTCAAAAATTAATACCAGGAATCAAAATGGTCGCAGTATTTGATACCGCATTTCATCAAACCATACCAGCAGAAAATTATTTGTATCCAATTCCATATGAATACTATACTAAACACAAAATTCGTAAATATGGATTCCATGGAACCTCACATCGTTTTGTTTCAAAAAGACTAGCTGAGTTTGCAGGAAAACAATACAGCAAAGTAGTTACCTGTCACTTAGGGCAAGGTGCAAGTTTATGTGCTATTAAAGAGGGAAAATCAATTGATACCAGTATGGGACTTACCCCAGTAGCTGGCATTATGATGTGTGCAAGAAGTGGAGACTTAGACCCATCTGTTGTTACCTATATGATGGATAAAGAAAACTTAAACACAACACAAGTAATGGACATTTTAAACAAAGAATCAGGTGTATTTGGACTTTCGGGAATTTCAAAAGACTTTAGAGATATTGAAGACGAATACCAAAAAGGAAATCCAAAAGCAATTTTAGCAGCAACCCATTATGACTCAACCGTTGCTCAATACATTGCACGCTATGCTGTAGAACTAGGAGGACTAGATGCTATTGTATTTACAGGTGGAGTAGGAGAAAACCAATTTAATACCAGAAAACGTATTTGCAACAACTTAAAATTCATGGGAGTAGAAATTGACGAAAAAGCAAACGAAGTAAGAGGAGAAGAAGTAGAAGTATCTACTCCAAACTCTAAAGTAAGAATATACATCATACCAACAGACGAAGAAATGATGATTGCACAAGACACAGTAGATTTGGTCCAATAGGGACGGTTCTTTTTGGTCCAACTTGGACCATTTGGGACGCTTCATATAGAATTAATTAAATTATAAAAGGAGGAATAAAAATGGCAAAGATATTAGAAGATATTTCAAGAACTTTTAATGAGTTTTTGTTATTACCAAATTTAACTACAGAAGAGTGTATACCAAATAATGTATCATTAAAAACACCATTAGTAAAATTTAAAAAAGGAGAAGAACCAAAATATTCTGCAAATGTTCCTATGGTATCTGCTATTATGCAATCTGTTTCTGGAGAGCAAATGGGAATTGCTTTAGCACGAGAAGGGGGAGTGGCTTTTATTTATGGAGCACAATCCCTAGAATCGCAAGCAGAAATGGTTTACCATGTTAAAAAGCATAAAGCAGGATTTGTAGTAAGTGATTCCAATGTAAAAAGTGGTACTTCTTTAAGAGAAGTGATTGCTTTAGTAGAAGAAACAGGTCATTCAACTGTTATTATTACAGATGATGGAACGGCAACTGGCAAATTCTTAGGTTTAGTAACCGATAAAGATTACCGTATTACACGTGATAACCAAGATGAGCCAATTGACCATTTTATGACCAAAGCAGAAAAGGTTGTTTCTGCCAAAAAAGGAATTAGTTTAGCAGAGGCAAATGATATCATTTGGGAAAATAAGATTAATTGTTTACCAATTTTAACAGAAGAAGGAAATCTAAAATATTTAGTATTTAGACGCGATTATGAGGAAAGAAAAAACAATCCTAATTCTTTATTAGATGAAAATAAAAGATATATTGTAGGAGCAGGTATTAATACAAGAGATTATGAAGAAAGAATACCTGCATTAGTAGAAGCAGGTGTGGACATGCTTTGTATGGATTCATCTGATGGTTATTCTGTATGGCAAAAAAAGACGATTGATTTTGTAAGAGAAAAATATGGAGATAGCGTAAAAATTGGTGCTGGAAATGTAGTAGATAAGGAAGGATTTCGCTATTTAGCACAAGCTGGTGCTGATTTTATAAAAGTTGGCGTTGGTGGTGGTTCTATTTGTATTACAAGAGAAACCAAAGGAATTGGACGTGGACAAGCAAGTGCATTGATTGATGTGGTAGCAGCACGTGATGAATATTTTGAAGAAACTGGTATTTATATTCCTGTTTGCTCAGACGGAGGAATTGTACATGACCACCATATTACAATTGCTTTAGCATTAGGAGCAGATTTTGTTATGATGGGTCGATATTTTGCTAGATTTGATGAAAGTCCAACTAGAGTTCTAAAAATTGGAAACAACTATGTAAAAGAGTATTGGGGAGAAGGTTCAAACCGTGCAAGAAATTGGCAAAGATATGATTTAGGTGGAGATAAGAATAAATTATCTTTTGAGGAAGGGGTAGATTCCTATATTCCATATGCTGGTGCTTTAAAAGATAATTTAGCAGTAACTGTTGCTAAAATAAAGTCAACCATGTGTAATTGTGGAGCAACTTCTATTGCTGAGTTGCATGAAAAGGCAAGATTAACCTTGGTTTCTAATGTAAGCATTGCAGAGGGTAGTGCACATGATGTTATGTTAAAAGAAATTGATAAAAGTTATAAATAATGATAATTTGTAAAGGAAAATATTTGTATGGTATTTTCCTTTTTTTGTGGTGAATTTTTTTAAAAAAGTGTCGGAATTCATTTTGAAATACAGCTGTAACAACTTGCTAGATTATGTAAATTATGATATAATAGCATTATAGGGCAATAAAGCACGATATTACTTAGAAAGCCTAGCAAAGCTAGAGGAAAGAATGAGGTATGGAAAATGAAGGGATTAACGAAAAAGGTTTTAGCAGAAATTCAAAAGGGAAGCATACAGACATGGCCGCAGATATTTGAAGTTGCAATGAAACACTCCCTTAATAAAGGGCATACACCTTTAGAAGCATGTTTTCGAGCAAAAGCATTTGTTGCCTGTTTTCAGGCACAGGGACATACATTATAGGTTTGCTTAAGGCAAAAAAGAAGGGGAGCATAGAGTTCTATGCTTCCCGCTATTTTATTCCCACTCAATGGTTGCAGGTGGTTTGCCAGTAATATCATAAACCACACGATTAACATGATTGACTTCGTTTACAATTCTGGCTGAAACTTTTTCTAATATTTCATATGGAATTCTGCTCCAAGTAGCTGTCATAAAATCTGAGGTAGTAACAGCACGTAAAGCAATGGTATAATCATAAGACCTTTCATCTCCCATAACTCCAACACTTCTTAGGTTGGTTAATACAGCAAAATACTGATTTAACTCTTTATCTAAATTTGCCAATTTAATTTCTTCTCGAAAGATAGCATCTGCGTCTTTTAAAATATCCAATTTATCATCTGTAATATCACCTATAACACGAATGGCTAATCCTGGACCAGGGAATGGTTGCCTATATACTAAGTTTTCTGGTATTCCAAGTTCTAAACCTGTTTTTCTAACTTCATCTTTAAATAAATCTCGCAAAGGTTCTACGATTTCTTTAAAATCAACATAGTCAGGTAAACCTCCAACATTGTGATGACTTTTAATGGTAACACCTTTTCCTAAACCACTTTCAATTACATCAGGATAAATGGTACCTTGTACTAAATAATCTACAGTACCAATCTTTTTAGCCTCTTCTTCAAACACACGTATAAATTCTTCTCCAATTATTTTTCGTTTCGTTTCTGGGTCAGTAACACCAGCTAGTTTAGCTAAAAATCTGTCTTTT
>CAOJXM010000040.1 GCA_948465625.1 uncultured Clostridium sp.
AATAATCTTTTGATACTCTATTTGTTTTTGCTTTAAAATTTTAATGGCATTCTTAAAATTTTGTGGTGTTGTTGTAGATTGTTCTTCTACGATAATGGCTTCTTCTGGTACTCCACATGCTATTGCAATTTCCTTATAAATCTGTGCCTCTGGTTTTAGAAATAATTTCTTTGTTGTTTTTCCTAAACCACCTGCAAATAAAATCCTTTTTCCATATCCTTCAAAATATAATTTGGCACACTTTTTTGGTATTTCCAAATTAGCACAACCACATCCCATGATTAAATCACTTTTTTCTAATTTATCATTTATTTTCATATACTCATATAAAATTCTAATGTTTTCTAAAACTTCTTGTTCCATAACACTCCATTCTAATTTAAACCAGCAAGGTAACCTGTTGAATAAGCAATTTGTAAATTAAATCCTCCTGTATAAGCATCTACATCGATAATTTCTCCTGCAAAATACAATCCTTGTACTATTTTTGATTCCATCGTAGAAGAATTAATTTCCTTTATATTAACACCTCCTGCTGTGATGATAGCATCTTCAATTGCTCTAAATTTGGTAATCGTTATTGTAAAGTTTTTTAATAGATGTACCATGCCTTCTCGTTCTTTTTTTGTTATTTCATTTACTTTTTTATCTGGAGTAATTTTAGATAATTCCACTATGATTGGTATCATTTTTTGTGGTAATAATTCATCAAGGCTATTCTTAAATTGCTTATTTTTAAATTCTGCAAAATCTTTTTGTACTCGCATATCCAATTTTTCCATTGTTAATGCAGGTTTTAAATCAATCTTTAAAATAATCTTATTGTTTTTTAACAATTCTTCACATTTTTTTACCCTTAATAAATGAGCAGATGCACTTAATATGGTAGGACCAGAAACACCAAAATGAGTAAATATCATTTCTCCAAAGTCCTCGTATATTACTTTTTTATTTTCTTGATTAAGTAATTGGATTCCCACATTTTTAAGGCTTAAGCCTTGCATGTTTTGAACTAATTTTCTTTCTAGCACTTCTAACGGAACTAACGAAGGCTTTAATGGTATAATGGTATGTCCTAATTTTTTTGCAATTTCATATCCGTCTCCTGTTGAACCAGTATTGGGATAGCTCTTTGCCCCTGTTGCTAAAATTACTTTGTCTGCTTGAACTTTTTTATTTATGCCATGTTCTTCATACTCTACTTGTGTTACTTTACTATTTTGTGTTTTAATTTCTTTTACTCTACAATTTGTTTTAATTTTTACCCCTAATTCTTTTAGCTCTTTTAATAACGCTTCTAAAACAGAAATGGATTGATTCGAAACAGGAAAGATTCGATTTCCTCTTTCTTGTTTTACTTCTACTCCATGTTTTTTTAAGAGTTGTATAATATCTTGATTGGTATAATTGCTAAAGGCACTGTATAAAAATCTTCCATTTCCTGGAATGTTAGCGATAAATTCATCCATCGCTAAACTACTGGTAATGTTGCATCTGCCTTTTCCTGTTATTAATAATTTTCTTCCACAAGAATTCATCTTTTCTAAAATCACAACTTCATTTCTCTGCTGTGCTGCACAAATGGCTGCCAACATTCCTGCTGGTCCTCCGCCCTACTACAATTACCTTCATTTTACTTCCTTCTAACTTTTTATATTATTAATTGCTTTTATTATTCCTAATTTTCCATATTCATAAGTTAATCCACCTTGCAGAAATGCCACATATGGTGGTCTAATTGGTGCATCACACGATAGTTCAATGGAAGAACCTTGTGTAAAAGCTCCTGCTGCCATAATTACTGAATCAGTATAACCTGGCATGTCCCATGGCTCTGGTATTGAATGAGAATCTACTGGAGAACCCATTTGGATTCCTTGGCAAAATTTGATTAAATCTTGTTGATTTCCAAATTGTATGGTTTGTACAATATCTGCTCTTTTATCATGATAACTTGGCTCTACTTGATATCCTAATTCTTCTAACATCTTACTCGCTAAAACTGCTGTTTTTAAACTACTTGCCACTACACTTGGTGCTAGAAACAATCCTTGTAAAATCAACTTATTCATTCCTAACGTTGGTCCTACCTCTTTTCCTTGTCCTGGTGAAGTTAACCTTTGTGCTGCTAATTCAATCAAATCAGCTCGTCCTGCTAGATAAGCTCCATTTGGTGCAATTCCCCCTCCTAGGTTTTTTATTAAAGAACCCACTATTATATCTGCTCCCACTTCTGTTGGCTCTTTTTTTCCAACAAATTCGCAATAACAATTATCAATCATAATAATAACATCTTGATTGATTTGTTTGATTGCTTTTATGATTTCTTCTACTTGTTCTATGGTAATACTTTTTCTTAAAGAATATCCTCTAGAACGTTGAATTTCAATTAATTTAACATTTCCTTTTGCTACTCTTTCTTTTATTTTTTCTACATCAAATTGATTCTCTATTAAATCAATTTGTTCATATTTTACTCCAAAACTTTTTAAGGAACTAGGATTTTCTTTTATTCCTATAACAGAATCTAAAGTATCATATGGTTTTCCACAAATACTTAACAAAGTATCTCCTGGTCGTAAAAAAGCAAATAATGCTACAGTAAGTGCATGGGTTCCTGATATAAATTGTCCACGTACTAAACTATCTTCTGCTCCTAATACTTGTGCAAATACTTTTTCTATGGTATCTCTGCCTACATCTCCATATCCATATCCTGTTGTACTTCCAAAATGCATATCTGAAATATTGTTGTCTTGAAATGCTTTTAACACTTTTAAACTATTGTATTCACAAACCTCTTCTATTTCTTTATATACCTCTTGTACTTCTTTTTCTGCTTTTTTGCTTAATTGTATCATTTCTTCTTTGATTCCCCATTTACAATCCATTTTCTTCTCCATTCTGGCTATTTACTTCTTCACTGCAATAGCTTTCTCCATATCCATAATATACTTTGTAGTATTTTCCTACAAATTCTGGTGGTGTATTACTTTGCCATTCATATTTTGGTGTTTGCACTTCTTTTCCTTTGGCATCGATTACTCCCCATTTTCCCTCTTTTTTTACTCCTGCAAATCCATATTCATTTACTTGTGTTACTTGGTCATATTGAAATTCTACTACTGTTTTTCCTTGTTTATCTACAAAACCCCATTTTCCATTTTGTTGTTTGGCAAATATCGTATTGTTTCTTAATGCAGTTACATCAGAAACCTTGCTTCCATTTAAATCAAAATATTGAAATTCTTCTGTTGTTACTTGTAGATACCCATTTTTCTCTTCTATTCTTGGATTTTTTACACTTGCTACCTTTTTCATATCTTTTGCATATAATTCGGTTACACTTTGCTCTAATATTTTTGCTTCTACTAGATTGCTACCTTCTATTTTTTGCACCACATCATAAATAAATTCTACAACTGTTGCACCTTGTGCATTAATAATTCCTATTTTACCATCTTCTTTTACTGCTATAAAAAAGTCATCTTGTAAATATTCTACATAGGTATATTGATTGTCTACTAAAATATCTTTGTTACTTTTTCGAATTCCATATCTTCCACTTTTATCTACTGTTATTTGATAATCTTGGTTGGAAGTTGGCTGAATTTCATTATAAACAACATCTTCTATTTTATTCCCGTTGCCATCAAAAAGTTGTGTTTCTTCGTTTTTGGTTGCTTGTATATAGAGACCTGCTATGGTTATGTTTTCATACTCTGCTGGTATAATCTTCTTTCCTTCTAAATTATACACTCCAAATTTTCCATTTCTTTCTACTGTAAAAGTTTTATTTTTTGCATTATATTCTATATCTTGATATTTATATGCTATCATTTCTTTTCCATTTTTTAATATACCAACTTGTCCATTCTTTACCACTGCTAAATATACATTCTTGGTATCTTCTATTTGCAACATTCGAATAACACTTGCATATTCTGGCTTTAAGATTTGTTTTTTCTTATGGTCAATATAGCCATAACGATACCCTTCTTGTGTTGTTACACTTACAATATAGCCAGATAAAGCATATTTATCGCTTTCTGAATAAAAGCCGTCTCCTATAATGCTATCATATTGGTTACTAATGACCATTTTTCCTTTATTATTAAGCACTCCACTTTTTCCATCTTTTTTTACTAGAAATTCCCCTTCTTTATGTGCTAAACTATTTATTTCTTCATAAATTGGTTCTGTTACTTTTTTTCCTTCTAAAGTAATTAATCCATATTTGCCTTCTTGTTTGTATTTTAATACACTTTTTTCATATGGCATATTGCTTAGCGTTCCATTTAATTCAATGGCTTGTAAGCCTTCATATTGTGTGAAAATTTCTTCTGCTTTTTCATTTAAAGCAATCACGGTTTCTCCATTGTAGCAAATAAAAACTGCTTTTTCTGGGTTTGGAATAATAATATCATCATATACTGGTTCAATTAAAATTTCTCCTTTTGTATTAATAATTCCTGTCTTTTCTTCTTTTACTAGCTTATAATATTGATATTGTGCTACTTCTTCTACCCAATATTTTTTATTATTTTGCCCTATCATAAATAGGCTTACTCCTGCTATTACTGCTATGATTACTACTACTGCAATTACTATTTTTACTACATTCGAAATTTTCATACTTTTTACCCTCTTTCGCTTTTTTAAGCATCTTCTACTATTTCTTGATTATTCTTACATGCTTTTACTTTTATAATTCTCTTTTCTTCATATTCTTCAATTTTATAGGTTACATCTCTTGTTTCTATTATTGGCTTTTCCTCATCATCTGGAATTCTTCCTAATTCATCTAATAAATAACCAGATAATGTATCATAATCCCCTTCTGGTATTTCTACTTTTAGTATCTTTTTTAATTCGTAAATACTAACACTTCCATTGATTAAATAGGTATTATCGTCTATTTTTTCAAATTCTTCTTCTACTTCATCGTATTCATCAAAGATGTTGCCTACTAATTCTTCTAATATATCTTCTACAGTTACTAATCCTGCTGTTCCACCATATTCGTCTAATACAATGGCCAATTGTTTTTTGTTTTTTTGAAATTCTTTTAATTGTTCATTAATTGGTTTTGTTTCTGGTACAAAGTAAGCTGGTCTCATAATACTTTTTATTTTTACTATCTTTTTGCTGTTTACATATTTTAAGGCATCTTTTAAATAAAGGATTCCTCTAATTTGATCTATGGTTTCTTCATAAACTGGTATTCTACTATATTTGTATTCTTCTAGTTCTTCTATAAACTCTTGAATGGTGGTTCCTACTTCAATTCCAAAAATGTTTTTTCGATGTGTCATTACTTCTGAAACGGTAATATCATTAAACTCAAATACATTATTGATTAGTTCTTTTTCTTCTTCCTCAATAGCACCTTTTTCTTCTCCTACATCTACCATCATTTTAATTTCTTCTTCTGTTACTACTTCTTCGTCCTTTTCAGATACTCCAAATAACTTAGATACTAAATTGGTAGAAGCAGTAAGTAGTTTTACAAATGGTAGTGTACAAATATAGATAACTCTTATAATCCCAATGGTGGAAAATGCTATTTTTTCATAATTTTTCATGGCTAATCTTTTGGGAACTAATTCTCCAAACACTAAAGTAAAATAAGATAATATGATTGTAATGATTACAATGGAAATGGCTTGCCAGGTTTGAAGCGATAATACTGGTAGTAATTCGTTTAAAATTGGCGATAATTTACTAGCAAAAGTTTCTGATGCAAATGCACTTGATAAAAATCCTGCTAAGGTAATTCCAATTTGAATGGTTGCTAAAAATCTACTTGGATTTTCTAACATTTTTTTCATTTGCTTTGCCTTTTTATTTCCTTCTTTTGCCTGTTTATTGACTTTCGAATCATTCAAAGAGATAAATGCAATTTCTGCTGAAGCAAAGAAGGCATTTAAAAATATTAATATTACTAACACCATTATTTGTAAAAGCATCTTTTTATTCCTTTCCTTTTCGTGTCCTATTTACAAATTATTATATATTTTATCTTCTATTCTGTCAATTGTTATATGCCTGCTTTGGGCAATTTTAATAAAGTAGTTCCTGAGGTCTTTAATTCGATATAGTTAATCCAATTTTGTTTTTCTTGTTGATTGTTGTCCTCTAAGTTTTCGTTATAAGATTTATTTGTATAAGTACGATAAAGCAAATTCTTATATATATCATTATTCTGTTCATTTTTAATGTTTTTTATTCTTATATTATTGATAAAATCTCGATTGTTATAATAATTGTTTTCGTTTATATTCTCTGTTACTTCTTTTATGGTATTGTTGTTGTATATGTTTGCAATGTCTTTGTTGTTTGTTTCTTTTATTACATAATTTTCTTCTTGTACATTAATTTCTTTTTCTTTATTTTCTATTACTTGTTCTTTTGTTTTATCATTGATTATTTTTACTTTTGTAATCCTATTTTCTGCTATTACTTCTAGTTTTATGTAATAGTTCATTAAACTATATCCTTCTTGTGTTTTTGTTTGTTTGATATGATAAATTCCTGGTTCTACATTGTTAAGAAGGATTTCTCCTTTTTCATCTGTTGTTAAATTTTCTTGCAAGGTTTCATAATTTTGATTGTATAATGTGAAGGTTGCTCCTACAATAGGTTTTTGTGTATCTTTTGCAAGATTGGTTATTTGTATGGTTGATAATTCTGCATTTTTGATATCGATATGACGACTTATTTTTTCTATTTCCTCTTCTAGTACTACTACTCCATAGTTATGGCTTCGATCTGTGTTATCTCCTAATAACATTTTTACTTTTATAAAATCTGCTTCTAATTTTATGCTCATATTTTGCATGGTATTTGCTTTTGGAATTAATATTTTGAAGCAATCTTTTTCTTGGAAATTATTTTTTGGTTGATTGTTTAAGTCTGTAATTTGTACACCTTCTCCTGCTATTAATTGTATGCTTCCTGTTCGAATTCTTCCATTGGTTTGTATTTCATATTCTTTCATGAAATAATTGCTATCTAATGAATCTTGGATAAATTCTTCTGTTTTTTGTGTTAGCTGTATATCATGAATCGAAGAAACTTTTCTTGCTTCTTGTGCAATTTTCATTGTTGCTTCTAAAATTCTATTCCCACTTTCTTTTGTTATTTTATATTTCCCAATATCTCTTGGTTCTAAGATATAATAAATGGCCTCTTGTGTTGCAATATACGCTTCAAATTCATTTTGGCAGTTCAACTCTTCTGGTGTTTTATAAGGATACCCTGCTAAAATAATATTAGAAATTTCACTGTTACTATATTCTTGTATTTTTTCTATTTCTATTTGTGATATTTTTTCATTTAATGAATTAATATTATATACTAATTTTCCATTGTATTGTAACATTCGGTTAGGAAATGTTGTATTATAAGGATAGGTTAATTCTTTTTGCCCTTCTTGTATTACTTCTACTCTTTGGTTTGCTGCTCTACTTATGCTAGTAAAATGAAATAGCATCATAAATAGCATTGCTCCTATGATTATTTTTTTATTTTTCATATCATTTCTTCCCTTCTATTTTTTTATTTCGATTGCTTGTACACATCTTCTTTGATTTTCTTGTGTTTTGGCTCCTGTTATTAAAGTTAATTTGTTTTCTTCTGTATCGCTTAAATACGACCAATCGGTATCTTGAATTATAATGTTTTGAATGACTTGATATTCTTTTTGCTTTCCTTGATATTGATAAAGTATGATATCATCTTCTTTTAAATTTTCTAAATTTTCAAAGTAGTTTTTATTTCCTCCACTATTGTTGGCAATTAAGCCAATGTTTCCTTCCCATTTTGAGGTTTGTGTAAAATGCCCTATATAGTCTGTTAAAACTTCTTGATTGGTTCCTTCTTTTATGGTTCCTGTGATATTTAATTTGGGTATCATGATTTTCCATTCTTTTTGTGTGTATTCTTTTTTGGTATCATCGTAATCTTGTATTTTATTTATTTCTTGTGTTTTATATTGATA